>JAADHR010000017.1 GCA_013151735.1 Calditrichota bacterium
GCTTTATGCCTGCGTACAAAATCATTCGCGCATTCGCGGCTTGCTAAAAAATCCACCGCGGGGACGCAACGACGTAAAGGGAAATTCCAAATGCCAAATCTCAATAATCAAATAAATTCCAAATTACAATTTCCCAATAACCAAAACAAAATAACCCACAAACAACGCCGCAGGCGTTGAACGTTTGTAGAAAATGGTAACCAACAAATTCCTCAACAACCCCGAATGGGGTTGAACCGTTCAAATCATTAACCTTGCGAAGGCTTTTTTAATAAATGATGTTTATACCCAAACGTAAATAGTATTCTTCAACGGTGTAATTTTGTGGAACCATAACCTTCGCAAAGTTGCTTTTTAAAAGGGCGATTCGTGAATCGCCCCTACAAAATCATTCGCGCATTCTCGGCTTTATTTTGATGTAATCCGCCCGGCCTTCGACAGGCTCAGGCCCCTGGCGGACGGGAGGCAAAGGTTTCCCTGCTCAATCCCGCGCTTTTAGATGAATCCGAATAACTGCTTTCCCCCGGACAGTTGTTTTAAAATCCACATACCGGCTCATTTCAATGTCTTGCCAATTAAAATGGGTTGGTTTTCCGTCAACCGTTACATTAGTTGTCGTTTTGTCTTCGGGTAAAAGCACGTGGCAATCAATAGTTGCCTGAGATGCCTCCACATTCAGAGTGAGAAACTCCTCATTTAAATGATAGGTGTAACGGAATCCCGCTCCTGATGCATCGTACCCCACTTCAACATCTGCCTCAGAAATTCCGGCAGCCGGCCAGCGAGGGGAAAGGCCAACCGTTTCAAATTGTTTGTGCCGGTCTTGCACCCCGGCCAGTCCCTCTACCAGCGCGTACAGCATGGCGCTGGAGCCCCAGCCGTCTGTGGGCATGGCTTCCGGACTGGTGCTGGTTTCCACTGAGGAGGGCCGTCCGTCCGGAAAATACCACAGGTAGGTTTCACCGGTTTGGGCGATCAACTCATAGTAGCGCCTGAGGATGTCCACCCCATACCATTCAAATCCGTGTTCAAAGGCGGCGCGGGCCAGTTCTCCCCCGGCCAGGGGAAAAATCCCGCCATTGATGTAGGCGCCGGCCACCAATTTTTCATCCCCAAAAAGGCCGTCGGGAAAGGGCGGATCGATGGAAAACCATTCGTAGGCCAGGCCGCGCGCTTCTTTTCGCCGTAAATATTCTCGAATAATGGAAACCGCCATGTCGTGTGTGGCAGCATTCCGGTTAATGGCCATCGGATTGCTCAAACTGAGCTGTTCGGCTTCGTCTACACCCGGAATTTCCACAGGCGTGAGCTTCACAAAATGGGTGTAAAACCGTCCGTTCCAGCAAACTTTATTCAAGTGATTTTTAAGAGATTCTGCCTTTCTTATCCACGCATTGCTTTTTTTAGGCTGATCAAAATACTCGTAGAGGCGGGCCAGCAGCAGACCGGCCTCGTAGGTGCCGCTGTTATCCCCGTGGAAAATGCCCCAGAAGGTATTGGGGTCGATCTGAAATTGCAGCCAGTCGTGCTGTCCGGCGGTGTAGGCAAAATCCCAGGTGTCGATGGTGTAGGCGCGTTTGACGAGTTGGTGCGTTTCGTCCCAGCGCCAGGGATGGGTGAATACATAACCCAGCGCCTTTTCCAGGTGGGGAAGCAGGGTTTCCATCCAGGCGTCGTCGCCGGTGGCCTGCCAGGCCTGGTAGGCGGCTTTAACGAATCGGTACTCCACATCCGCTTCCACCGGCACGCGCACGTACTTGGCCCAGTTTTCCCGCTCACAGGGGAGCTTTTCCGGAAAGGTGGTGAAGTAGTCGAAAATCCGGCCGTTTTGCGCCTGCGTTTCGGCGAAATGCGCCACCGTACTTTTGAGATCGGTTTCAAAATATTTGAAACCGCGCATCATGTCCGAGTAGTCGCGAATCCAGACGGCCCGGGAATCCGGTGACCGGTAGCCGCGTATTGACTGCCCGTCAATGATGAGGTCCAGTGTGTCGTGTTCAAGAAACCCTTTTACACGGGGGTAAAGCTCATCGATAAACTCGGTTCCGGATTTAATTCGAATGGACATAATTTGGGTTCCTTTTGCTTTTTGTAATTCGGAAGATTATTGAATGATTCATATATTGTCCCCTTTTCCAAAATAGGATTGGAATTTGTTAAAGTCAAAAAAAATTACAAAAATTTTGAAAAAGAAAAAAAACTGTTTGATTTTTAAAATTTAATTCCTTAAATTTACCGACGAAAATTGGGTAGAGATCGGTTTGTTCATTATATTCTATAAATTAAAGGTTTTAAAATGGTCAACGAATGGCTCCCCATCTTTATTTTTATGCTGATCACAGCCGGCGTGGTTATGGTCATCATTGTCGGAACCCAGTTAATCGGCCCCAAACGCCCGGGTAAAATCAAATTAGATCCCTACGAATCCGGTGTTGAGCCGGTTGGTGAGGCACGAGCCCCCTTTTCAATCCGATTTTACATCATTGCCATGTTGTTTATTATTTTTGATCTGGAAGTGGTGTTTTTTTATCCTTGGGCCGTCATTTACAAAAGTTTCTTGTCGAAGAGCAGCTTTATCCTGATTGAAATGATCGTCTTTATTGGAATTCTTCTCATCGGATACATCTATGCCTGGAAGAAAGGAGCTCTGGAATGGCAGTAGAGAGCAAGCTGGGTGATAATATTTTAACCACAACCATAGATAAATTTGTAAATTGGTCCCGAAAAAATTCACTCTGGCCGATGCCATTTGGTACGGCCTGTTGTGCCATTGAATTGATGGCTACCCTGGGGCCCAAGTACGATCTGGCTCGTTTCGGAGCCGAAGCCATCCGTTTTTCTCCCCGGCAATCCGACCTCATGATTGTTGCGGGACGCGTCAGCATCAAGATGATGCCAATCCTTCAAAAAATCTACCGCCAAATGTCAGAGCCCAAATGGGTCATCTCAATGGGAGCCTGTGCTTCCTCCGGCGGGGTATTTAATACCTACTCGACCATTCAAGGTATCGACAATTTTATCCCGGTGGATGTGTATGTTCCGGGTTGCCCGCCCCGTCCGGAAACACTGATTGATGCCGTCCTGAAAATTCAAAAAAAGATTGAAAAAGAACGTTCATTAAGCAAAAAACGAGCGTAAACAATGACCGATACAAAAAACCGTGTTGTTGAGAAGGTAAAAAGCGCATTTTCAGATCAAATCCTGGATGTGTCTGAGGCTCTCGGCGAAACGACTATTTCCGTAAAACGCGACAAAATCGTGGACATCCTTCGTTTTCTGAAAGAAGAGGATGATCTTAAATTTGAACTCTTCATAGACCTCTGCGGAGTGGATTATCTGGAGATGGGAGGCTTTGAGCGCTTTGCTGTGGTTTATCATCTGTATTCGATGGTCCACAACCAGCGTATCCGGATAAAAGCCTTTGTTCCTGAGGGGGATGAAAAAATCGACAGTGTGGTTTCGCTCTGGGCCGGGGCCAACTGGGCCGAACGGGAGGTCTTCGACATGTTTGGGATTACGTTTAATCATCATCCCGACATGCGGCGCATTTTGTGTCCCGATGATTTTGAAGGACATCCTTTAAAGAAAGATTATCCGCTGGAAGGAACCGGTTATCGGGAGAGTTTTTTGAAAGTTACTCGAGAAAATGCTCAATAGAGGCAGATACTTATGGAAAAATCGTTTGACGCTTTAGTTGATGAAGAACAGTTTGATTTTGAATATACGCCCCATGAAGAGAAAATGCTTCTTAACTTTGGGCCGTCTCATCCGGCGACCCACGGTACGCTCCGCCTGGTAATGGAACTGGACGGAGAGGTTATTACCAAAGTGATGCCGGAACTCGGCTATCTGCATCACGGATTTGAAAAACTGGGGGAACATCGCACCTACAATCAGGTAGTGACGATTACCGACCGGATGAATTACGTCTCCCCTTTGAACAACAATTTCAGCTACATCCTGGCCGTGGAAAAGCTCTTCGGCATCGAAGTGACGGAGCGGGCCAAGTATTTCAGGATTCTTCTGGCGGAATTATCCCGAATCAGTGATCATCTGGTTTGTATCGGCACACAGGGTGTCGATCTGGGGGCTTTTACCCCGTTCCTCTACCTGTGGAAAGAGCGCGAAAATATCTACCAAATGTTCGAAATCATCAGCGGCACACGCCTGACGGTTTCGTACGCGCGGATCGGCGGCGTTCCCCGGGATCGGGAAAACATCCCGCCGGCCTTCTTCCAAAAACTGAACGCGTTTCTGGCGACCTTTGAAGATACACTCGATGAAGTAGAGCGCCTGCTTACCCGAAACAAGATCTGGTTGAATCGTACAAAAGATGTGGGCGTGATTTCGAAAGAGGATGTGTTTCAGTACGGGCTTACCGGTCCGGTGGCACGCGCCTCGGGCGTGGAATGGGACATTCGCCAGGCAGAGCCCTATTCTCTTTACGATACGGTCGATTTTGAGATTCCCGTGGGTGAAGTGGGAGATGTGTACGACCGGTATCTGGTCCGCATGGAAGAAATGCGTCAATCCACCCACATTATCAAGCAGGCGTTGGAAAAAATGCCGGAAGGCGAAATGAATGTCGATCCGGACACCAAGGTTATGCTGCCGAAAAAGGACGATGTGTACAATACAATTGAAGGCTTGATTCATCAGTTTGAAATAATTATGACCAATCGGGGTCCTCGTACGGGCAAAGGGGAGGCCTATGTGCCTACCGAATCGCCCAATGGGGAGCTTTCCTATTATATCATCAGTAACGGCGGAAACGGGCCTTATCGCTTCCGTGTACGTCCTCCTTCATTTTATAACTATCAGATTCTACCCAAAATTCTGGAAGGGAGACTGCTTTCAGACACGGTGGCTGTGCTGAGTAGTTTGAATATTATCGCCGGAGAACTGGACAGGTAAACCGGCCGGCCAAATCTATTTCGCTTTAGTGAGATGTGAAACATCCAACGGCAAGGAGCAATGCATAAAAAATGGCTGTAGAATTTTCGGAAGCAGCGAAGCAAGAATTTGCAGAAATCTTAAACCATTATCCTACAAAAGAAGCGGCCATGTTACCGACGCTTCACCTCGCGAAACGTGAATTTGGTCAGATTTCTCCCGAAGTGATGACCTACATCAGTCAACTCTTGGATTTACACGTCACGCGGGTGGCCAATGTGGTGAGTTTCTACACGCTTTTCCCCAGAGAACCTGAAGGAAAATATGTGATCCAGGTGTGTTCGACCCTTTCGTGCCAGCTCATGGGAGCCGAAACGGTGGTCGATCACATTAAGAAAAAATTAGCGATTGATGTGGGCGAAACCACCCCGGATAAAAAATTTACTTTGAAAAAGGTAGAGTGCCTTGGTTCCTGCGGAACAGCACCCGTTATGCAAATTAACGACGATTATTACGAGCAATTGACGGTTGAAAAAATCGATAAAATCCTGGATAGTTTAGAGTAAAAGACATTCAGAAAAGGATGTTGAATGAGCGAATTATATTTTCTGAAAAATCGCGGGAATCCGGAATCCAAAACCATTGACTTCTATCTGGCTCACGGCGGATACGAAGCGTTAAAAAAGACGCTTAAGAGTTTTGAACCCAATGATGTCATTGAGGAAGTCAAAAAATCGGGATTGCGCGGACGGGGGGGCGCCGGATTTCCGACCGGATTAAAATGGAGTTTTGTTCCACAGGACAACCCCAACCCAAAATATCTGGTCTGTAATGCCGATGAATCGGAACCGGGAACATTTAAAGACCGCTATATTATTGAGCATGAACCTCACATGCTTATTGAAGGAATGATTATTTCTTCCTACGCCATTCGTTCTCATCTGGCCTATATTTACATCCGCGGCGAGTTTGTTCAGGGAGCCCGGATATTGGAAGAAGCCCTGGCTGAAGCCCGGGAAAAGGGATTTCTGGGCAAAAATATCCTGGGCAGCGGCTACGATTTGGACATCTACGTTCATCGTGGGGGCGGAGCCTACATCTGTGGAGAGGAAACCGGATTGCTGGAATCTCTGGAAGGGAAACGCGGCTGGCCCCGACTCAAACCGCCGTTCCCGGCTGTGGTTGGCCTGTTCAAAAGTCCGACTATTATTAATAATGTAGAAACACTGGCCAATGTTCCTCTGATCATGGAGCGGGGCGGTGACTGGTACTCCCAGTTGGGTCCAAATCCCAAAAATGCCGGAATTAAGCTCTATTGTGTCTCCGGGCACGTGAATCGCCCCGGGCTGTTTGAGTTCGAAATGGGAATGAATTTGAAAGAACTCATTTATGAACATGCCGGTGGCATTTACAAGGGCCATCAATTAAAAGGCGTGATTCCGGGCGGATCGTCCACACCGGTTCTGCGTCCCGACGAAATTGATGTGTCGATGGATTACGATTCGCTTGCGGCTATCGGCACCATGTTCGGCTCTGCGGGAACCATCGTCATGGATGAAACCACCTGCATGGTGGATGCACTTTACAACCTTGAGCGATTTTACGCCCACGAGTCCTGCGGACAGTGTACGCCCTGCCGCGAGGGGACCATGTGGATGGTGAAGCTGCTGCGCCGGTTGGAGCATGGTGAGGGGACGGTTGAAGATGTGGATCTACTGGCCGATATTGCCGGCAATATTATGGGGCGAACCATTTGTCCGCTTGGGGACGCCGCCGCGATGCCTGCAAAAAGTTTTGTGCAAAAGTTCAGAGATGAATTCATTGAACACGCCAAGCAACATAAATGTCCAGTTAAAAAAGATAAGAGTATAAAGGTTACCGATGCCAACGCTTAAGATAGACGGTAAGGAAATTACTGTAAAACCCGGTATGTCTGTACTTCAGGCTGCAAAGAAACTGGGAATTGAAATTCCGCATTATTGTTATCACCCGGCATTGAGCATTGCCGGAAGCTGCCGTATGTGCCTGGTTGAAATTGAGGGACACCGCAAGCTGGAAACGGCCTGTTCCACCATGGCTGCCGACGGAATGGTTGTGCATACGGATACGCCGGCCGTTCAAAAAGCGCGGAAAGATGTTCTGGAATTTTTGTTGATTAACCATCCGTTGGATTGCCCTGTTTGTGACAAGGCCGGTGAGTGCTACCTTCAGGATTATGATTACACCTACGGAACGGCCCACAGCCGATTTCGCAAAGAGGACAAGCGTGTTCGCCCGACGAAGGAATTGGGGGGAAATATCCACTATGTAACGAATCGGTGCATTATGTGTACCCGGTGCGTTCGCTTTTACAAGGATGTGGTGGGAGATGAATATCTCTTCGTGGAAAACCGGGGTTACAAAAGCGAAATCTCTGTTTTTCCGGGCAAGGAACTTCACACGAAGATGGACGGCAATATTACGGAGATTTGCCCGGTGGGAGCCCTCCTGGATAAGGATTTTATTTATCAGGCCCGGGTGTGGCATCTGGATCACACAAAAAGTGTTTGTCCGGGATGCAGTGCCGGTTGCAATGTTGATCTTCAAACGCAAAATAACAAAATCTATCGGACGCGGAGCCGTCAAAATATGGAGGTTAATGAATTTTGGATTTGCGACGACGGCCGGTATCTGTTCCATAAATATGAAGATTTAACGCGTGTGGAATCACCGCTTAAACGGGCCGGTGATAAATTGAATGTCACCAGTTGGGATGAAGCCCTTTCAATTGTTCATGACAGGCTGGCGCTCATTAAGAAATCGGACGGAGCCAAATTTATTGGAGCCGTGGGATCGGTTTTTGCTTCCAACGAGGAGAATTATCTTTTAAAGAAAATAGTCAAAGATGAAATCGGAAGCACCAATTTGTTTGTGTATGCGCCTGTCCCCGAAGGCGAGGATCTAAGCTTCAAGAGTGGATTTACCATTTACGCCGATAAAAGTCCCAATCGCAAAGGGGCCGAACTCATTTTCGGAAAATTAAACACCGATTTCTGGAAGGCCATTGAAAAGGGGGACATCAAAGCACTGTATGTTTTGAATGCCGATGTCGATTTCAAACTCACGGATGCTCAAAAGAAAAGCCTGAAAAAGCTGGAGTTTTTGGCGGTCCAGGATTTTTATATGTCGGATATAGCCAAACTGGCTCACGTGGTACTGCCGGGGACCTATTTTGCCGAAAAAACAGGAACCTTTACCAATCACTCCGGGCGTGTTCAGCGATTTTCCAAAGCCCTTCAATCTCCGGGGCAGTCCAAAGAGGATTGGGCCATTTTGGTTGAATTGGGCAAACGCTTTAATCCGGACTGGAAAATGGCCTCGGCGTCGGATGTCATGAATGACCTGGCGGAAAATGAAAAGGCCTTTAAGGGACTGTCCTATTTCAAATTAGGGGACCAGGGCATTCAGATTGCTTAGCCGAGTCGAAGCGAATTATTTAGGGAAAAGGGTCGTCTCGATACGATCCGCCCACTTCGACTACGCTCAGTGACCTGGCGGATCACTCGACGACCGCTAACAGAGTTTGAATGCATGTTTCATTGGCATGAGAACTTCGTTCCCTTCGACTTCGCTCAGGGAACGGTTTGATGGGTCGCTGAGCGGAGTCGAAGCGACCCAGGTTTAAATAAACACTTTCTTTACTTGTGCTTTTTTTGCAAGTGAGTTTAACAAATCCAGCGAAAAAATGGCTGATATTAAACTTAAGGGAATAAAATGACGCAGACAGGGAACATTATTTTAGATGTTGTCATTATTGTTGTAAAAATAGCCATTGTTTTTGGAGTAAACTTTACGATTCTGGCCTATTTGACCTTGGCAGAACGACGTGTCAGCGCCTTTATGCAAGATCGGCTGGGTCCCAATCGGGTGGGGCCTCAGGGCCTGTTTCAACCCATTGCCGACGGCGTGAAATTTTTTACCAAAGAAGATATTATCCCTGCCAAATCGGATAAATTCCTCTATCTGCTGGCACCTGCGGTGGTCTTTTTCCCGGCTTTTCTGACGTATGCGATTATTCCGGTAGGCCCTACATTTTCGGCCTGGGGCCATTCGTTTCAAATGCAGATTGCCAATCTGAATATTGGTATTCTTTACATTTTTGCATTAACCTCCTTTGTGGTGTATGGAATCGTTCTGGCAGGCTGGTCATCAAACAGCAAATATCCCCTCATGGGAGGGTTGAGATCAGGCGCACAGATGATCAGCTACGAGCTTTCGCTGGGTTTATCCATCATCGGCATCTTGATGATTGTCGGCTCACTTCGTCTGAGTGATATTGTGACCTATCAGAATAATCTGTTGTGGGGGGTCTTGCCTCGGTGGGGAGTTGTTTTGCAGCCCCTTGGGTTCATTATTTTTTTGATTGCGTCCTTTGCAGAGAGCAACCGCCTTCCGTTCGATTTGCCGGAAGCGGAGCCCGAGCTGGTGGGCGGATACCACACCGAATACGGCAGTATGAAATTTGCCCTTTTCTTTTTGGGCGAATATGCCGGTTTAATCACCTCGTCGGCACTGATTGCCACCCTGTTTTTTGGCGGATGGGATTTCCCGTGGGTCAATGAAAGCGCGTTGGGAGCCTGGGGAGTGGTGCTCGGAATGATTGCATTTGCCGTAAAAACGGGCTTTTTCTTGTTTTTCTATCTCTGGATTCGCTGGACGCTCCCCCGGTTTCGGTACGATCAATTGATGCGAATCGGGTGGAAGTCTCTTCTGCCACTGGCATTGGTAAATATTGTTATTACGGCAATTGTGATGGTTTTCTTTGTGTAGAGCCTGGAGAAAATCAATTCAGGAAAAATCCGATTCAAAATAGATTGAGGTCTTTATGAAGGTAAAAAGAGTAAAACGCGTTACCATAAAACCCACCCTTTGGGATTCGTTATATATTCCAGCCATTTTGAGCGGCCTGACCATTACATTTGGGCATTTGTTCAAGAAACACATTACGCTGGAATATCCGGATGAAAAGTGGTTCCCGCCGCCCGGGCATCGGGGCGCCATTCGTTTGAACCGGGATGAACAGGGTCGGGAAAAATGTGTAGCCTGCGAAATGTGCGCCACGGCCTGTCCCGCACATGCCATTTCCATGCAAGGCGGTGCAGCTCCCTGGGATGATCGGGAAAAATATCCGGTCTGGTATAAAATTGATATGCTGCGGTGCATTTTGTGTGGAATGTGTCAGGAGGCCTGCCCGGAAGATGCCATCGAATTGACCGAAATTTACGATTTTGCCGATTATTCCCGTGAAAGTCTCATCTGGGACAAGGAACGACTCCTGAAAAATTACGACCTGACCAAAGATGGAAATTATTACAAGCGACAATTGGAAGAAAATAAAAAAAGGTAAACACAATCATGGTCACCGTTCTTCTTTATCTTTTTGGAATATTAGCCATTCTCTCGGCTCTGGGAATGATTTTTCATAAAAATCCGGTTTACAGTGCCCTGTTTTTAATTGTAACGTTTATTAGTCTGGCCTCTATTTACGCACTTTTAGGGGCTCAGTTTTTGTCCATTATTCAGGTGATGGTTTATGCCGGTGCGATTATGGTTCTGTTTATGTTCGTCATCATGTTGCTGAACCTGCGCAGCGAAATCCGGCTGCCCATCGGACGCCCCGCACAGGTGTTTTTTGGAATCTTGTTCGGAATTCTGCTGCTTTTGGAAAGCTTCCTGGTTTTGAAATCGGGCACCCTATCCGGAGCCATTGGAAATTTCCCCCAATCCCGGATCGATTCCATTGGCAGTGTGCAGGCGATTGGAAACCTGCTCTTTACAAAATATCTGTTTCCATTTGAGCTGGCATCCATTCTGCTTCTTGTAGGCATGATTGGAGCCATCGTGCTGGGTCGGAAAAAATTACCAAAGGAATCCTGATCTACCGGGAGTGGGCTTAAAGCCGTATGGTCCGTACACCCCGCTTCCGTGTTTTATGGAGATGTTGGGATAGACGATTTTAATCAGAATAGAGGAAACGATGGTACCAATATCCAATCTTTTGATTTTGGCAGCAATTTTATTTGCCATCGGCGTGATTGGCGTTCTCATTCGCCGGAATGCCATTGTGATTTTTATGTCCATCGAGCTCATGTTGAATTCAGTCAATCTGACCTTGGTTGTTCTGGCGAAACAGCTCCAATCGCTGGATGGGCAGATCTTTATGCTTTTTGTGATGACGGTTGCCGCAGCCGAGGTTGCCGTGGGGCTCGCGTTGATTATCTCAGCCTACCGATTACGGGCAACCGTGCATGTGGATGAGATTAATCTGCTGCGGGGATAATGGTTCGTACAAGATAACAGGGGCGAACGTGTTTGTCGTCGCACCCGGCTTTTTGCGGGGTTGCGCTGAAGAATGTGAATGTATTCGGTTCAAATAGCTAAGTGAGGGATGGTTATGTCGGAATGGATTTGGTTAGTCCCTTTGTTTCCGCTGATTGGTGTGATTATAAACGGTTTGTTTGGGAAATACATCGGGCGTAAAATTGTCGGTATTATTGGCAGTACCATGATCGGGCTGTCCTTTGCCGTAGCCTGCCTAATTTTTATTGATATGTTGAAACTCCCGCCGGAACACCGCGTGGCTACAAAAACACTGTACAATTGGATTGTTGCCGGTAATTTTACAGCCCAGATCTCTTTCCTGGTTGATCAGCTTTCCATTATCATGATGTTGGTGGTCACGGGCGTTTCCTTTGTTATTCACATTTATTCCATTGGCTACATGCACGGTGACCGGGGATTCAACCGGTTCTTTACCTATTTGAATTTATTCGTTTTCTCCATGCTGTTGCTGATTACGGCCGATAACTTTCTGATGATGTTTGTGGGTTGGGAAGGTGTCGGGCTGTGTTCGTATTTGTTGATTGGTTTCTGGTACGAGGATAATTACAATGCCTACGCCGGACGCAAGGCGTTCGTGGTCAACCGAATCGGTGATTTTGGTTTTCTGATTGGCATCTTCTTGATTTTTGTTACATTTCATACACTCAATTTTCACGATGTTTTCAGTGCGGCTGCTGCAAGATATTCCATTGGTGCTCCCGTTATTACAATCATCACCTCACTTTTGTTTATCGGAGCGATGGGAAAATCGGCGCAAATTCCGCTGTACGTATGGTTGCCCGATGCCATGGCGGGTCCAACGCCCGTCTCGGCTTTAATCCATGCAGCAACCATGGTGACAGCCGGCGTTTACATGGTGGCCCGGACCAATATCTTGTACACACTGGCCCCGATTTCCATGGGACTGGTCGCCGTTATCGGGGTTACAACGGCCTTCTTTGCTGCAACCATCGGCATGACCCAGTTCGATATTAAACGCGTACTGGCCTATTCAACCATCAGCCAGTTAGGGTACATGTTTGTGGCTGTGGGCGTGGGCGCATTTGCAGCAGGTATTTTCCACCTGATGACTCACGCCTTTTTTAAAGCCCTTTTGTTTATGGGAGCCGGCAGCGTGATGCACGCCATGTCCAATAACACGGACATGCGCATGATGGGGGGGCTGAAAAAGAAAATGCCGATTACCTATTGGACATTTTTGGCGGCCACTCTGGCTATTTCGGGTATTCCCGGGTTCTCCGGATTCTTCTCGAAAGATGAGATCCTGTGGCAGTCTTTCTCCAGTCCCTACGGAAATTTCTGGATTTGGTTAGTGGGTGTTATCACGGCCGGGCTGACGGCATTTTACATGTTCCGTGCCGTTTACATGACCTTTCACGGAGAGCTTCGTGCCGAAAAAGAGATCGCCGAACACGTGCATGAGTCCCCATCTGTCATGACCATTCCTCTGATCATTTTGGGAGTGTTGTCCGTCATTGGCGGATATGTGGGCATTCCAAAGATTCTTGGGGGAGGCAATGGCTTTGAGCACTTTCTGGATCCGGTTTTTGAAAAAAGTCTGGCCCTTCGGCAGGCAGCCGGATTGGTTCCCCGTGTAACCGAAGAAAGCGCTCACGGACTGGAATGGTCTTTAATGGCATTAACACTGGTCGTTGTTCTGGTGGGCATTGGGTTCGCCTACCTGATGTATTTGAAAAAACCGGAATTACCGAAGATTTGGGCACAAAAGATCAAATATGTGTACGAGTTGGTGTTCAATAAATACTACGTGGACGAAATCTACGAAACCCTCATTGTTAATCCGATTGCGGCCATTTCGAAGAGTTTTCTCTGGAAGTTTGTGGATGTTAAGATCATCGACGGAATCGTCAACGGCACGGGATATGTTGCAAGAGGAACAGGCCGTGTCGTGCGAAGATGGCAAACGGGTTTTGTGCAAAATTATGCACTATCTTTTGTAATTGGTGTGGTTATTCTGGTGTTCTACATTATTTTCATGTAATGGTGTGTTCGAAAAAGATTTCAGCGGAGTCTAACCGATGATAGAATTCATACAAAATCACATTTTAACAACGATTACATTTTTGCCCATCTTTGGTGCAATTATTCTCCTGTTTGTATCCAGAGAAAAAGAGGAATTTATCCGGTATTACACGCTCGTTCTGACAACGCTTGTTTTTCTGGTTTCCCTGCCTATTCTACTGGGATTTCAATCCGGCACGTCGGCATTTCAGTTTCAGGAAAAGGTGAATTGGATTCCATCCCTTGGCATCCATTACCACCTGGGTGTGGATGGCATTAGCCTGTTAATGGTTATGCTGACGACCTTCCTGATGCCAATTGTGATTCTTTCATCCTGGACGTACATTCAGAAGCGGGTCAAGGAATACATGATTGTTTTTCTGATGCTGGAAACCGGAATGCTGGGTGTTTTTCTGTCTTTGGATCTGGTACTCTTTTATGTTTTTTGGGAAGGCATGTTGATTCCCATGTATTTTATTATCGGCGTTTGGGGCGGACCCCGCCGAATTTACGCCGCTCTGAAATTCTTTTTGTACACCATGTTCGGTGGTGTGCTTATGCTTGTGGCCATCATTACCCTTTATTTTATTCATTACCACGCAACGGGCGTTTACAGCTTTGATTTACTGGATATTCAATCGGTCTTGCTGCCGGTTCGATCCCAATTCTGGCTGTTTTTGGCCTTCGCTCTGGCCTTTGCCATTAAGGTGCCGATGTTCCCCTTCCACACATGGTTGCCCGATGCCCATGTGGAAGCGCCTACCGGCGGCAGTGTGATTCTGGCCGGTGTTTTGCTGAAGATGGGAACCTACGGCTTTCTGCGCTTTTGCCTGACCCTGTTTCCGAATGTAAGCACCGAATTTGTGGCCTTCATTTCCATCCTGGCAATCATCGGAATTATCTACGGGGCACTTGTTTCAATGGTCCAGCCCGATCTGAAGAAACTGGTTGCCTATTCCAGTGTAAGCCATCTGGGATACGTAATGCTCGGAATTTTTGCCCTGAATATTAAGGGTCTCCAGGGCGGACTTATCCAAATGGTCAACCACGGGCTTTCTACCGGGGCGTTGTTTCTTGTGGTTGGAATGATTTACGAAAGACGCCACACCCGCCTGATTGCCGATTTTGGAGGCCTCGCCAAACAAATCCCGATTTTTGCGACATTTTTTATGATTGTCACCCTCTCTTCAATCGGACTGCCGGGCCTGAACGGATTTGTCGGTGAATTCTTAATTCTTCTGGGTGCTTTTGAAGCACATAAAATTTTTGCCATTTTTGCAGCCACAGGAATCATTCTCGGTGCGGTTTACATGCTTTGGACTTACCACCGGGTTAACTTTGGCCCGTTAAACAAGGATGAAAACAAAAACCTGAAAGACCTGAATTTGAGAGAAATTGTTGTTCTGGTTCCGATTGTCCTGGTGATTTTTTGGATTGGGTTGTATCCCAACTATTTTCTGAAAAAGACAGAGAAATCAGTGGTGGATCTGCTAAAGAATCGTCAGGCAAAGCAAGAGCAGGTGCTGTCTCTCGAAAAACAGGCCTCATCCAGGTTCGTTTTGAAAAATACATTTGTAAAATAATTTCCGAATAATTGTCGATTTTGAGTGTGCGAATGAAGGAGAAAGAATGGACTTAATCATTCCTCAAATAAATTTTGCGGCCATTGCCCCAGCACTAACCGTCGTCATCACGGCATCGGTAATCTTGTTTCTGGGTTTGTTTTTGCCCAAAATTCAAAGAGAAATACTGGCGATTGTCGGAATCGTCGGCCTCATTGTTACGCTGAAGGAATTGGGAGGGATGTGGGGAAGACACATTACAGGCTTTAACGGAATGGTCGGGAATGATAACATTACACTTGCATTTCAATTGATTTTTATAATTGCCGCCTTTTTGGCCATTTTGTTGGCCTTGAATCACGTGGAAGACACCTACGTGAGTTATGGTGACTTTTACGCGCTTCTGCTGTTTGGGCTTTCAGGGATGATGGTCATGGTTCAGGGATTGAATCTCCTGGTCGTTTTTTTGGGATTAGAGCTCTTTTCCATCAGTCTGTACATTTTGACGGGTTTTCGAAAGATGCGGGCCGATTCCATAGAAGCCGCTCTCAAGTATTTCTTGTTGGGGGCCTTTTCAACGGGATTTTTGCTTTATGGAATTGCCCTTATTTACGGTGCAACGGGGTCTTTCACGTTTGAAGGGATTTTGAATTATGTAAACTCTCATGGTTTTACAAATGTCATGTTTGTGGCCGGTATTATTCTTTTTATGATTGGGCTTTCGTTTAAAGCTGCATTTGTGCCCTTTCATCAATGGACACCGGATGTGTACCAGGGGGCGCCCACACCCGTTACGGCTTTTATGTCTGTCGGGGCTAAAGCAGCCGCATTCGCGGTGTTAATTCGCTTGTTTGTTTCGGTCGCCGCATTTTCCACACAGGAATGGACAACGGCTATCTGGGTGTTGGCCTTTTTAACCATGACGGTAGGCAATGTCGTTGCACTGGTTCAGCGCAACATCAAACGAATGCTGGCTTACTCCAGCATCGCTCATGCCGGTTATATTTTGGTAGCAGTTTTGGCAGGTAACGAAATGGGGCGCTCCGCAATCCTTTTTTACCTGCTGGCCTACACGTTTATGAATCTGGGTGCCTTTGGGGTGGTTTCGTATCTGGGCATTTCCGGTAAAGTCGAAAATCTCAAAATTGAAAGTTACCGCGGTATCGGATACAAATATCCCTTTGCCGCTTTGGCCATGGCCGTATTTATGTTCTCGCTGGCAGGTGTGCCGCCAACAGCGGGCTTTGTGGGCAAATTCTACATGTTCAGCGCCGCCTTAAAAGCCGGTTTTGTCTGGCTGGTTATTTTAAGTGTACTCAATTCCGTGATGTCGGCGTACTACTATTTGCGCGTCGTTGTGGCCATGTACATGCAGGAACCGGAGGGGGGCAAGGTTTTCGAGATGCCCACAACCTCTTGGGGAGTCGGTTTGGCGTTGCTGATTGCAATGCTGGGTGTTCTTTACATGGGGATCTTCCCATCCAGCATGATGGCCCTTTTTCAGAAAACGGCCGTGTTGATTTCGCTTCTTTAATTTCTTGAAGGCAACGGTTGCCTTTGGTATAAAACCCCTATAGAATGTGACAGGGTCTTGATCATCAAGACCCTGTTTTTATTTGGATTTCCTTTGGGTGTTTTTGTGGATTTTTGCGAAAAAGGCCAAACATTTCGATTTCCATTCCATGGGACGAATAACATCCGAGTAAAAACAATTTTGAAAGGGACAAGAATGGAGTGGTCCGTTATTCAAAAGAATTTTGACGAATTGCAGGGAGATTCTCTCATTTTTCCCCTTTTTGAAGGGGAAAATGCCGATAGAACAGGGATTCCCGATTTTTTAAAGTCCTTCATTTCGGCACGTCTGATTCAGACCAAGGATTTTGAAGGAAAAGAAAATACGGTTCTTACGTTTCCCATTCCCCGGGAAGAATGGAAACTCAGACGGATTACATTAGTGGGCCTGGGGAAAAAAGAGGATTTTGGGGAGGAGATGCTGCGCAGGGCCATGGGGACCGCGGCAGCTGAAATGAAGAAGCGGAAAATGAAAACCGTGCTCATTTCGTTTCGCCATTTTAAAGAGGAGGGATTTTCAGATGAAAAGACAGCCCGGATAATCGTTGAAGGTTTTGGGCTGGGGAGCTACGAATTTAACCTCTACAAGAAAAAGGAAGCGGCTGAAAAGGGCGTGGAAACGGTAAGCCTTTGGACATTGGATGCTTCCGTGCCGGAATTGGATAGCGGAATCCGCCTGGGACGCCATTTGGTAGACGCAACGGCTTTCAGCCGCGATCTGGCCAATCACCCGTCAAATGTGGCGACTCCGGCCATGCTGGCAAATACAGCCAAAGAAATGGGACAAGAGCTTGGGCTGTCCGTGGACGTGCTGGGCAAGAACGCCTTGCGAAAGTTGGGAATGGGGGCGCTTTTGGCCGTTTCCAAGGGCAGCGCTGAAGAACCGGCACTCATTATTTTGGAACACGGAACGCCGAGAAAAACAGCACCGACCGTTGTTTTGATCGGAAAGGGAATTACATTTGACAGCGGCGGAATCTCTTTAAAATCAAGTAAAAATATGGACGAAATGAAGTACGATATGGCCGGAGGCGCGGCCGTTTTCGGGATTCTGAAGGCCGTTGCTTTGCTGAAACTTCGGCTTCACGTGATTGGGATCATTCCCGCTGCCGAAAATCTTCCCGGGGCATCTGCCTACAAACCCGGTGATATTGTAACCTCTCTTTCGGGCCAAACGATTGAAATTCTGAATACCGACGCGGAAGGGCGGCTTGTTCTGGCCGATGCAATAACCTTTTCTGCAAAATACAAACCCGACATCCTGATTGATCTGGCGACTCTGACCGGCGCCGCCGTGGTTGCGCTTGGACATGCCGGAGCTGCCGTTATGGGGAATGCCCCGGATGTTATCGACGATCTTCAAAAGCTGTCTGAAGAAACAGGGGAAAAGGTGTGGCCCATTCCCCTGTGGAAAGCCTATCACGACCAGTTGAAAAGCGATATCGCCGATATGAAAAACATCGGAGGCGGACCGGGGGGCCTGCCTGTTGCCGGCGCTTTTCTGGAGAATTTTGTCGAAAATACCAAGTGGGCTCATCTGGACATCGCCGGTGTGGCCTGGACAACACAAGATTTACCCTATTCTCCCAAAGGAGCCACAGGGTTTGGGGTGCGGTTGATGGTTGCTTATCTGAGAAAACTAATAAATGCCGAAGGATAAAATTTAATTAAGAACCAATGTAAATTATTTTTTAGGAAAAAAGGCTTGCATAATGAAATAAATTTTATTAAATTTACACACTATGGAAGAATGTGATAATTTTTTTAAACACTTAAACTTAGCTAAATTCGGAACTGGATTTTAACAGGCAATGTTTGAAGATTTAACCCGTAAACTTGACGGTGTCCTCAGAAAAATTAAGGGGCAGGGTAAACTTTCTGAAAAAAATATTTCAGATTCTCTGAGAGAAATTCGGCAAATTCTTTTGGAAGCCGATGTTAATTACAAGGTTGCAAAAGAATTTATAAAAACCGTTCAAGAAAAGGCTGTTGGACAGGACGTCCTGAAAAGCATTACGCCCGGCCAACAAATTGTCAAGATTATTTATGATGAACTGACCCGCTTGCTGGGACAATCGGCCGCGCATTTGCGTTTTGCCAATATCCCGCCAACGATTTTTATGATAACGGGATTACAGGGCTCAGGGAAAACAACCTTTGTTGGGAAATTGGCGCTTTATCTTCGCGGCCAGAAGCATTCACCGCTGATGGTAGCAGCCGATATTTATCGCCCCGCCGCGGTTGACCAACTGAAAACAATTGGAAAACAATTGGGAATTCCCGTATTTTCGGAAGAAGGGGAAAATCCCGTTAAGATTACTCAGCATTCCATCCAATTTGCCCGCAAGAACGGGCAGGATGTCGTGATTTTCGATACGGCCGGTCGTCTTCATATTGACGAAAAAATGATGGAAGAACTGGCCGAAATTAAGGCGAAAACAAAGCCCAACAATATTTTCTTCGTGGCTGACGGCATGACCGGACAGGATGCCGTGAAGGCGGCGACAGAATTTCAAAAGTGGCTGGATTACGATGGGGTGGTTCTTACGAAAATGGATGGCGATGCCCGTGGAGGGGCGGCGCTTTCCATTAAAGCGGTTACCGGTAAACCCATCGTTTTTGTGGGGGTGGGCGAAAAATTTAATGCGCTGGAATCGTTTTATCCGGACAGAATGGCTTCCCGGATTCTGGGAATGGGGGACGTCGTCTCTCTGGTGGAAAAGGCCCAGCTGGCTGCGGATGAAGAAGAAACCCGCCGGATGGAAGAAGCCATTCGGAAAAAGCGCCTTACCTTTGATGATTTTTTGGGGCAGCTGCGCCAAATTAAGAGGATGGGACCCCTGGAACAAATCATTGGAATGATCCCGGGCTTGGGGGCTTCACCTCTGGGAAAGGTGAATATTGACGAAAAGGCTCTTGTTAAGGTAGAAGCGATTATTCAATCGATGACAAAAGAAGAACGCCGAAATCCCAGGATACTAAATGGAAGCCGCAAGCGGCGGATTGCAAAAGGAAGTGGAACCACGGTTCAGGACGTAAACCGGCTGATCAGCCAGTTTAATGAAATGCAAAAGATGATGAAGCGATTTTCCAAAGGTGGAAAGCGGAGTTTGCGCGGGCTTATGGGCGGAAATCTTCCATTTTAATTGGACTGTAAATCACTAAAAAACGCTTAAATAAAGGAGGACAATTTTGGCAGTAAGATTGCGTCTTACACGAATGGGTCGGAAGAAAAAACCCTTTTATCGAGTGGTGGCCGTGGATGGCCGCAAGAAAAGAGATGGGGAATATATCGAAAATTTGGGATATTACAATCCTCTTTCCGATCCGATTGATGTAAAATTAAATGAGGAACGAATCTTTTATTGGTTGGGTGTTGGTGCACAGCCTTCAGAAACCGTTCGGAGTTTACTTCGTCACGAAGGCATTATGTTTAAGTGGGATTTGATAAAAAAGGGTTTTGACGAAGAGCGAATTCAAGAAGAGCTTAAGAAATTAGAAGTTATTCAATTGGAACGCAAACGCAAGTCAGAGCAGGTGCAGGAAAAGGGTGCGGAAGAAGAGGCGGCTGTGAAAGAAGAAACAGCTCCAAAAGAAGAGGCTCAGCCCGAAAGCGCACCTTCTGAAACGGCTCCGGCAGAAGAAGCGGCCCCGGCTGAGGCGGAAGCCAAGGAAGAGGTTTCAGCAGAACCGGCTCCCGAGGAGAAAGCAGAAGAGACCGCGTCTGACGTTCAAGAAGAATCGGATACCAAAGAAGCGTAAAAACTGGAACTTTTTTGCCCTTAGCGATTTAATAAAATAAAGGTTTAGGATTGCGGAGGTTCATTATCTTGTGAGTCCGGATCTTAGTAAAGCAATAGCTGGAACCTAATCAAGGAGGGATTAACATGAAAGAGTTCGTCGAATTTATCGCGAAGCATCTGGTCGATAAACCGGAAGAAGTTGAGGTGACGGAGATCGACGGAGAGCGGACGGTTGTGTACGAACTTCGTGTCGGCGATGGCGATTTGGGCAAAGTGATTGGCAAGCGCGGTCAAACCGCAAAGTCCATTCGCACACTGCTGGCGGCTGCCTCTGCAAAAACGGGCAAACGAGCGGTTCTGGAAATTCTTGAATAATCAGCGTAAATTGTTCTTTTAAATGAAATCTTCTGAGGATCTTATTACCGTTGGTGTAATTATCAAACCTCACGGCATTACCGGTGAAGTAAAGGTTTTGCCGACAACGGATGATCCTAAGCGATTTTCGCTTCTTAATCGAGTTTTTTTGCGGTCTCCTCAAGGCGAACAGGTCATCGCACACGTGCTCCGGACAAGATACCATCGTGATGCGCTGATCCTTCAACTGGATACCTGTCAGTCGCGTGTGGCTGCTGAGCAATTTCGGAATTGGGACATTCAAATTCCGAGGGAAGAGTGCCTGCCTTTACCGGAAGGTCGATACTATATCTTTGATCTTGTGGGTTTACAAGCAAAAACACTGGACGGACAATTTATCGGAATGGTGAAGGACGTCCTCACGATTACGAATAATGATGTGTTTGTTATAGAAACTCCGGCTCATAAGGATGTGTTGGTTCCTTTTGTGGAAGAATTTGTTAAAAGTATTGATATTGACAAGGGGGTTGTGCTGATTCAGCCAATTGAAGGGCTTTTGGAGTGAAATGTCAATGCGAATAGATATTGTCACGGCTTTTCCTGAGCTGATTAAAAGCCCTTTGCAAGAAAGCATTCTGAAGCGAGCCCAGGAAAAGGGCCTGGTCACGATTGTTATTCACGATTTGCGTGAGTTTACAACCGATCGACACCATCAGGTAGATGATTACCCCTATGGTGGTGGCTCAGGAATGATTATGAAACCTGAGCCTTTTTTTCGGGCAGTGGATAAAATTGTGGCCGAATTCCCCTCTGAAAGACGCAAGGTTATTTTTATGTCTCCCCAGGGGAAGACCTTTCATCAAAAAATGGCCAATGACCTTACAGAGTGGGACCACCTGATCTTTCTTTGCGGGCATTACAAGGGTGTGGATGAGCGGGTAATCGAGGCGCTGGTTACGGATGAAATTTCAATTGGCGATTATGTTTTAACAGGGGGAGAATTGCCAACGCTGGTTGTGATTGACGCGGTTGTGCGGCTTATTCCTGATGTAATTGGCGATTTTCAATCAGCGGCGACAGATTCGTTTCAGCAAGATCTGCTGGATTATCCCCATTACACACGGCCGGAAGAATACAGAGGCCTTCGCGTGCCGGATATTCTGCTGTCGGGGCACCATCAAAAAATAGAGGAATGGCGAAAGGATCGGGCACTCGAAAAGACCCGGGAAAAACGTAAAGATTTGCTGGAGGCATATTCGTCCGAATCTGTGAAAAAACGCGGAAAGTGAAAACGGCAGTCGGGTAAATTAGGAAAAAATCGTAAAAAAATCAATAGAGTTTGGAGGTGACTGAAAATGGGCAAATTAGAAGCAATTGGAGTGGATCAATTGCGATCAGATATTCCGGAATTTGGCCCCGGCGATACCATTGCGGTTCATGTAAAGGTTCGTGAGGGTGATAAGGAGAGAATACAGGTTTTCCAGGGCGTGGTTCTTCAGAAGCGCGGCAGCGGAATCAACAAGACGTTTACCGTTCGTAAAATTTCCAACGGAATTGGGGTGGAGCGCATTTTTGCATTCCATTCACCCAACATTCAAAAGGTGGATTTGCTGCGACGGGGCAAAGTCCGGCGGGCCAAGATATTTTATTTGCGCGGGCTGCGGGGTAAAGCCGCCCGAATTCCAGAAAAACGTTAAAGGGCAATTTCTTTGCCTTCCAGAAAAACCGTCATCTTTTCCGATTGACGGTTTTTTTTTGAGGGGTGCAAAATTTTTTTCTTGCTATTTTATCATGAATGTTGTATATTAGGACAATAATTATCCGAATTATCTTTATGGCGAAAAAATATGCAGTTGTCTCAAAGTACAGAATATGCCATTCACAGTTTGTTTTACCTGGCTGTGAACAATAAGCGCCAGACCGTTTTGGTCTCGGAAATTGCAAAGGCACAAAATATTTCCGAATCCTATTTGGCAAAGATCTTTCAAAATCTTGTAAAAGCAGGGCTGGTCCGGTCTTATCGGGGTGCAAAAGGCGGCTATCATCTGGCCATTCCGATGAAAGACATCACCTTGAAAGACATTGTTCAGGCCATTGAGGGAACATCGCCCCTGTTTGCGTGTGATCACGATCGCCGTGATTGCGATTTTGCTGTGGACTGCCTGATTTCTGCCACCATGAAAAAAGCGGAAGAAAAGATGTATGAAATTTTAGAAGAAATTTCACTGGAAGACCTGGTCAAAAATGCAAAAGAATTAAAGACTCAGATGAAGTGGTTGGAAACATCTGTGCAAAATCCGTAAAAAAATAGAGCGTTTAATGAGAGGAGATTGTTTGCATGTCCAATAATGGAAGCAATTTGACGAAGGAAAATATTTTAGAGGAATTAAAGAAGGTCAAATATCCTGGCTTCAGTCGGGACATTGTCTCGTTTGGAGTCGTGAAGGATGCAAAAAGTGAGGATGGGGTAATCACGGTAACAATGAATGTGATTACAAACGATGATACAACCGGCCCGCAAATTGAAAAGGACGCCAAGGCCGTTTTGGAAGCAATGCCCGGGGTGAAAGAGGTTCGGGTGAATGTGACCGTCCAGAAGGCCAAAGCAGCCAAAAACATCAAGAGCAAAAGCACGGGCGGCAAGGAAAAGTATTTATCGAATATCAAGAATAAAATTGCAATTACCAGCGGCAAAGGAGGGGTCGGCAAATCGACCGTTGCCTTAAATTTGGCCATTGCCCTGGCCAAGCGGGGAAACACCGTCGGTTTATTGGACTCGGATATTTACGGCCCAAACCTGCCGATGATGGCGGGGGTTAAAGGCACGCCGGCGATGGAGAATGAAAAACTCATTCCGTTTGATGTTTACGGCATCAAATTAATGTCTCTTGGATTTCTTTTGCCGGAAGACACGCCGTTGATTTGGAGGGGGCCCCTGGTTGCCAAAGCGGTGGAACAACTGTTGCGGGATGTGGCCTGGGGAGAGCTGGACTATTTCATTATTGACATGCCTCCGGGCACCGGCGATGTTCAGTTGAGCATTGCTCAACTTCTGGATTTGTCTGGCGCAATTATTGTAACAACTCCACAGGACGTAGCCCTTTCCGATGCCGTGAAAGGGGTCATTATGTATCAAAAAGTGAACGTTCCCGTGATTGGGATTATCGAGAATATGAGCTATTTTGTTTGTCCGCATTGCGGTGAGCGCACGGATATTTTCAGCCACGGGGGAGGGGAACGGGAAAGCAAGCGTCTCGGCGTACCGTTCCTGGGCGAAGTTCCGTTGGATGTAGAGATTCGAATTGGAGGAGATGTCGGACGTCCGATCGTGGAATCGCGTCCTGATTCTCCAAACGCCAAGGCATTTTACAATCTGGCAGACAGTGTTATTGAAAAATCCGTAAAGGCAGAAGAGCCCGCCGGCGGGATTCATGTGAATTTGGGTTAGCACCTGAAGTTTATGTGTTCATTTAGGCGTTATGAGTGTGTGAGAGCGTAGAAAATGGGAAACAAATAGCCCCGTTTATCGTTAGAAAAAATACGTTATTGCGGTTCAATCATCCTAACGCTTTCAGCGATTGATTTTCTCAAGGAATGTATGCGATTTTATAGATGAAGGAGTCATTATATGGTAGACGAAAAAGAAGTTTGGGAAATGTTGAAAAACTGCTATGATCCTGAAATCCCGGTCAATATTGTGGATTTGGGATTGGTGTATGATATGAAACTGGATGACGATGTGGTCAAGATCAAGATGACCTTGACGGCTCCGGGGTGCCCGATGTCTTCGTTTATTGTTGAGGATATTCGTCAAAAAGTAATGGGCGTTGATGGAGTAAAGGATGTTTTTGTCGATGTTGTGTGGGATCCGCCCTGGAATCCGTCAATGATGAGCCAAGAAGCCAAAACCAAGCTGGGTTTTGAGGATTAGCCAAGGGAATGAAATTGAGGGATGAAAAAATCAAAGCCGTGGCCATGGTTTCCGGTGGTCTGGACAGCACACTGGCCGTTAAACTTATGGTACTGCAGGGAATTGAGGTTTACGGCATCACGTTTGTGACCGGTTTCTGCTATGCCGATCCGAGGCGGGCCTTAAAGCGAAAAAAAACAAAGCAATGCCCTGAACAAAATGAACCGCTTCGGGCAGGCAGACAGACGCACATTCCAATAGAATTCAGGGATATCTCCGACGATTATATTCGGACGGTTCTTATTCATCCGAAGCACGGTTACGGATCGGCAATCAATCCCTGTATCGACTGTCGGATATTCATGCTGAAAAAGGCCAAGGAATACATGGATGAAATCGGCGCCCGGTTTATTATTACGGGTGAAGTGTTGGCCCAGCGCCCAATGACCCAGCATTTTGGAACCCTGCGGCTGATTGAAAAGGAAGCCGGTCTGGAAAAACTGATTGTGCGTCCGCTATCCGGGAAATTACTTCCTCCAACACGGCCTGAAGAAGAGGGCTGGATCCGCCGGGAGGGCCTGCAGGATATTTCGGGCCGATCCCGAAAAAAGCAAATGGCTCTGGCAAAAGAATTGGGCATTGATGATTATCCCCAGCCTGCCGGAGGGTGCTGCTATTTAACGGATCAAAATTATGCCCGGCGCCTGAAAGATTTATTTAAATATCGTGATAAAGAATCTCTGACATTGGACGATATGATTCTACTGAAAGTGGGGCGGCATTTTAGGGTGTCGGACACATTGAAGGTGATCGTGGGCCGCGATGAATTGGAAAATAATTTTTTGGCCAATTTCGAAGACGGACGCTGGTCGTTTGAAGTAGTCGATGACAGCGGGCCCCTAACCCTGGCCGAAGGCCTGGTGAGCGAGTCGGACATTCCAATTGTCGCAGCTATTACAGCCCGCTACTCAGATGCAAAAAATCAGCCGGTTGTGAGAGTTCGGTATAAAAGCGAAAAAAAAGTGGAAGAAATTGATGTTGAACCCATAAAAAATGGAACTCTCGAAGCCTGGCGATTGTAAAAACAAATGATTTGGGTGTCAGGGAGTCCTATTTATATTAGGATTGAAATCAAAAAATATGAACCATACAGGGATACGAAATGAAAAAAGATCCAAAATATCGTTACACGTATAAGGCTTCTTTAGCGAATTATTTACAGGATATTCAAAAAGTTCCTCTTTTAACGCCTGAAGAAGAAATCGAATTGGCCGAGCGGGTAAAAGAGGGAAGCGAAGAAGCATTAAATCGCCTGGTCGAATCCAATTTGCGGTTTGTGGTATCGATTGCAAAGGAATATCAGAACCGCGGTTTGCCTCTGGAAGATTTGATTAATGAAGGCAACATTGGCCTCATCAAAGCAGCAAAAAAATTTGACAGTACCAGAGGGTTTCGCTTTATTTCCTACGCAGTGTGGTGGGTGCGTCAGGCCATCATGGAGGCGATTGTCAATCAATCCAAGATGGTTCGGCTGCCCTTTAACAAGGTTTGGGATGTTTTCAAGGTTGAGAAAACCTTCAATGAGCTTCGGAATGATCTTGGGCGCGATCCCAGTCTGGAAGAAGTGGCGGTTGCGTTGGGAATTTCCCATTCTGATTTGTCCAGTATCATGAGAAATTTTGGGCGCGATCTGTCTCTGGATGAGATGATTGGAGACGATATTGATTCGACCCTGATGGATTTCATCCCGAATGATCAATCGCCGCAGCCCGATGAGAATTTGCAGGTGGAATCGCTCCATGTGGAAATTAATCGGGTCTTGAATTCGTTGCCCACACGCGAGGGTACGATCTTGCGGCTCTATTTTGGTATCGGAGAAGAACGCCCGCTTACACTAAGTGAAATTGGCGACCGTCTTGGATTAAGCCGGGAGCGCGTTCGCCAGATTAAGGAAATGGCGTTGATCAAATTGCGCCGAACCACCAAGGGGAAAGCGCTTAAACAATTTCTGGGTTAATGACCCGTTAAAAAAGGCCGAATGAAAATTCGGCCTTTTTAATAATATCTCCACTTTCAGAAAATCCACGCGTAACTTTCAAACCATTCCGGTTTTCCCATCCGACAAAAATAAATTACTGCTCAAGCAGGGGTTCCCGGGTGTAGTTTTCCAGAATTTTCCGAAAATGATAGCCATAAATGGATTGTGTAATGGCCACTGAAAGAAGTTTGGGCCGTTTAATCAGGCTCCAACCCAGGATTTTCCAATAGTACTGCCGGAATTTGCAGCGAATTCCAAGAACCCAAATGGATTTTAGAAGGGCTTTCACGTAAAAAAAGTGAAAAGACACGTGGTTAATTTCGGGCATGTTATAATTGCTCAGATAGACCTTCAGGCGCTGGTAATATTCTTTGGGCGAATAAATCGTTTCCAGAATATGCCGGTACCCCTCCAGCAATTTCTGGTAGTTCATTTTGGGAATAAAGTTTGTCGAAAAATCCAGATTGTCGCCCGAAATGTCACCCAGGAGGCGCTTTTCCGATTTTAGGCGGTTGTACAGCCGTGTTCCTCGGGGGGCATTGAGCAGACCCACCATGGCCGTCATAATACCACTGGTTTGAATAAATCGGATTTGTGTTTCAAAAATAGAAGGTGTGTCATGATCGAATCCCACAATAAATCCACCTTGTACTTCCATCCCGGCTGCCTGGATTTTCCGGATGGACGAAATCATATCCAGATCGGTGTTTTGCAGTTTTTTGCATTCTTTCAGGCTTTCTTCATTGGGAGTTTCGATTCCGACAAAGACCTTTCGAAAACCGGCATCGATCATTTGCTGCAGCAGCACGTCATCCTTTGCAAGATTAATGGAAACTTCCGTGTTCAAATAAAAGGGATATTTTTTCTTTTTCATCCAATCAATAATTGCCGGGAGAACCTCATCTTTTAACTTCTTTTTATTTCCGATAAAATTGTCGTCCACGAAAAAGATGGCATCCCGCCAGCCCGCTTTGTAAAGCTGTTCCAGTTCGTTTAGGATCTGTTCTTTTGTTTTTGTTCGGGGGCGATGTCCGTACAAAACCACAATATCGCAAAATTCGCAATTGTAAGGGCACCCTCTGGAATACTGAAGCGCCATTGTGGCATATTTTTTAAGATTAATAAGTTCCCATTTGGGCGGCGGTGTTTGCGTGATGTCCGGATGCTCCGCCGAGCGATAGATTGATTTGGGCGTTCCGTTGGCCAGATCATCCAAGAATCGGGGAAATGTAATTTCGCCTTCGTCCAAAACGAGGTAGTCAACCTGGGGGAAATGATCCGGTTCTTCTGTGAAGAGCGGCCCTCCGGCCACCACCTTTTTGCCAAAGGCGTGTGCCCGCTCGATCACCTCTTCGGCAGATGTGCGCTGAACTACCATGGCGCTAATCAGGACCAAATCGGCCCACTGGACATCTTTGTCTTTCAGGGAATCAACATTCATGTCAATTAATTTCATGGGCCAGTCTTTGGGAATCATGGACGCGATGGTTAAAAGCCCAAGAGGTGGAATGGAGGCCTTTTTTGAAATAAACTTTAGTGCATGTTTGAAACTCCAAAAAGTTTCGGGATATTGCGGGTAAACGAGAAGGATATTCATGATCATGCCTCAAAAAATTGTTATCCGGGATGTTTTGTGTTATTAGTAGATAAAATAATACTAAAAATTCTTCCTGAATGCAACGAAAATATTAAAGGAGGAAAATGATTTTGCGAATGAACGGCGTGAAATGCAAAACAGTCTTGTAATCGTGAAAATATTTTTATAAATTTAAGAAACCTCACAGATACTCATTCAATTTTCCAAGGCACAGGAGTTCAGTTATGCCGAATAGTCAGATGGAGAGAAAACCCTTTGTTGTAAAAGACTGCGCGTTAATTGCCATTGCAACGGGCGAAAAGGCACAAAACTTGAGGGAATTGCGGGATCGAATCAAAACAATTGACCCCGGGAGCATTTACTATCATTTCTGGGGAGGGCGTTTGCGCCCGGGATTTGATGATCCGGAGTACAACAACGATTTTGCCTCATGGGGGAGGCACGCCCTGCACGATGGAAAAATTGCGGAGCGGCTGGGGGCAATCGACCCGCGGGAATTCGGAAGTATTGAGGACCTTCGCCAGGAAATAATCGAGGTTATCGAGGAGCGTTTGGATGAAAGCGAAATGGTCCCCTGGGCAAAAGCCGACCAACAATTCAATTTTATGACCTCTCAGATTGTTGTGTTTACAACCAAGAAGTCGATGACCCATCCCAGGGAATTATCCGGGGCGATTCCAAGCATGTCTGTTGGCAGTATTTTTTATCATTTCATTGACGCCATGCGCCGGACACCGGATAAAGTGGACGATTTCCGGGAATGGCTTACCGGCTTTAATGGCGAATATTCCGAACTTTGTGAGCAAATAGCCGGTTTGGACCCCTATTTTCAAACATTGTCGCAATTACGGGAACAGCTTTCGCAGATTTTCAAATCCTATTTTGATCGGAGCAAAAAATGAAGACAACCCTTAAGCATTATGCAAAAGTGACCGGCGACACGGTCATAGACCATCTCTTACAGTTGGCGGAACCTCTTAAGGGGAAAAAGGTGGTTCACGTCAATTCCACCCGATTGGGCGGAGGGGTTGCTGAAATCCTCAATAAATTAGTTCCCTTAATGCAGGATTTGGGAATCCATGCTCAGTGGGAGGTCATCAAAGGGAATGAGGCCTTTTTTAAGTGCACAAAGAGTTTTCATAACGGCCTTCAGGGCAATCCGGTTGAAATTCCTGCTTCTCTCCTGAAGGTTTATGAAGAAACAAATGCCCAAAATGCTGAGAAGCTCTGCCCTATTTTGGAGGATGCGGACATTGTTTTTATTCATGATCCACAGCCGGCTCCCATGCTGCGGCTTTGTTCGAATCGAAAAGGAAAATGGATTTGGCGATGCCACATCGATGTGAGCCGACCCTATCGGCCGGTGTGGAAATATCTTAGAGGGTTTGTTGAAGGATACGATGCGAGTATTTTCTCGCTGGCCGATTTTGCCCAATCGCTACCACACCTCCAGTACCTGATTGCACCCAGCATTGATCCCCTCAGCGATAAAAATTTGGAACTGCCTGCAGAAGAGGCAAATTCGGTGTACGAGCGATTTGACCTGGACCCGGAACGCCCGCTTATTGTTCAGGTTTCTCGTTTTGATCGCTTTAAAGATCCTGTGGGGGTCATTCGTGCTTACCGGCTGGCCCGTAAATTTGTGCCGGGTTTACAGCTGGTGTTGGCGGGTGGAGAAGCCACAGATGATCCGGAGGGGGAAATCGTACTCAGCGAGGTGTACGAAGCTGCAAATGATGACAAGGACATTACCATTTTGCTGCTGCCGTCCGATGCGCATCGAACGATTAATGCGCTCCAGCGAGCGGCAGATGTTGTTCTTCAGAAATCCGTTAAAGAAGGTTTTGGCCTGACGGTAACAGAAGCACTTTGGAAAGGGAAGCCCGTTATTGGGGGAAATGTGGGGGGGATTCGTTTGCAGGTTGTGAATCACCACACAGGCTTTCTGGTGGATACCCCGGAAGGGGCCGCCCTCCGCATTCGGTACCTGTTTTACAATCACGAGCAGCGGAAAATTATGGGAGAAAAGGCCCATCGGTTTGTTCTGGAGAATTTCCTGATTACCCGGCATTTGCGGGAGTACCTTACACTGATGATTGACATCCTGGAAGGAAATCGCGAACGGATTGATTTGAAATAGGGTCGCCCTGAAACAGGAAGTGTATTCAGCCAAAATGAAATGATCCGGACAAACGTGAAACGAACGGGCCGCTTAGCCGAGGGTGTGGGCGGGACTGCCGCCAAAACAGCGCAATATGGGGGTCGATTCTGAAAGTGTTTCCTTGGGAGGAGAAGACATGTTTGGGCAAAATCGCATCTTAAATCGTATCCGACAGATTGCGGCACTTGCAGGTGCAGCCATTTTTATTCTTCCGATTTTTTCCTGTTCTCGCTCTCCAAAAACCCCAAAGCTCACACTGGCCGTTGCCCTGCTTCCGTCGGAACAGGTAGGCTATCGGAAAATTCTGGATGATTTTTCAAAAGAAAGCGGCATTTCTGTAAATTTAGTGGCTCAGCAGTACGATCAGATTCGCTCCGTTATTGAGGCTGAGGCTCAGGCAGGCAGGGGTGAATTGGATCTTGTAGAATTGGACATCTACATGCTGCCGCTGATGAGCCGGTTTATGCAGCCCCTCGATTCACTTGCCGGTCCGCTTGATTCATTAAAAAAACATGTTCAGCCTGCTGCCTGGCAGGCCGGGTTTTTGGGAAATCCGCCTCACATGCTGTATCTTCCTCATCGTCTGAACTGGCAGGCGCTTGTCTACAATCGGGCCAAAATACCCAATCCTCCCTCAAACTGGCAGGAGCTGATGGCCGTTGCCAAAAGCCATCCGGGAAGCATCGGTTTTAAAGCGGCAAAATACGAAGGCCTCGTTTGCGATTTGTTTCCGTTCATCTGGCAGGCGGGCGGTGATCCCCTGCACCCGGAGAGCCCGGAGGTTGTGAAAACCTTCGTTTTTCTCAAAAAATTGTCCCGATTTTTTAATCCGGCTGTACAATCGTACAAAGAAAACTCCATTCTTCAGGCGGAAGAACACGATGAAATTCTCCTGCACGAAAATTGGCCGTTTGTTGTGCCTTTGTTACGGGAGAAGGGATTGCTGCATCATCCGTTTGAAACGGCTCCGTTGCCAGCCGGGCCGGCCGGGAGTGCGACCATTCTTGGCGGCGGGTACCTTGGCATCCCCAAAACGGCGCCGCATCCGAAAATGGCCGCCCGCCTGTTGACCTATTTGACATCTCCCGCCGTGCAAAAAAGGATGGTGGCCGGGCTGGGCTGGTTCCCGATCCGCGACGAGGGGTGGAAGGCTCTCAGCGAAAAAGATCAAAAGGATTTTGAGGGCTTTTTGGCGATGCGGGAGTTTGTGCGTGCCCGCCCTCCGGTTTCGTTTTATCCGGAGGTGAGTCAAATCTGGCAGGATGGATTCTATCGGATCATTTTTGAAAACCAGGATATTACAACGGTAGTCAAACAGATGCAGGAAAAAATTAACGGACTCAGACAGATGCCATTAAAATGAACTACCTGTCCCGTCGAAAAATAACGTACGGGCTATTTGCATGTCCGGCCCTCCTGTTTCTTTTCTTACAAATTTGGCCGTTGGGAGAAGCCCTTCGTTCGTCTCTGACGACGGTTGCCGGACATTTTACCACTCAGAATTTTCGGACTGTTTTTTCTGATCCCCTCTATCGAAAGGCGCTTCAGAACAACCTTGTGATCCCGGTTTGCAGTGTGCTGCTTGAAACACTCATTGGCGTGGGAATGGCTCTGGGATTTTACAGGTTGAGGCGAGGAAAAACCCTTTGGCGAACGGTCGCCATCGTTCCTTACGCTGTGCCTGAAATTGTTTACATTCTTACGATGAAACTGGTTTTTCGGGAGCACGGTTATTTGAACAGCCTTCTTTTTTCTGTGACAGGCAGCGCCGGTCTGGTTAATTGGTTTCAACCCGGGCGTGTTCTCACGCTTTTTATGATTATTCTAATCGATGCCTGGCGGGTTACCCCTGTGGTTTTTCTGATTGTTCTGGTGGCCCTTGAACAATTGCCCGAGAGTTTTCTGGATGCCGCAAAAGTGGACGGCGCAACGGGATGGCAGGTAGCACGTTTCATTCAGCTTCCGCTGATTATTCCGGCTCTCCTGATCGCTGTTGCCTTGCGTGCTATCGACGCCTTTCGAATATTTGCTACGCCCCTTATTTTGGTGGGGGTTGAGGGATTGCCGGTCGTTACGTCTGTTGCCTACCATTACAAGGTCGATGTTAACAATCCCGCTCAGGCCAATGCCGCTGCGCTAAGCCTGGCCTTTTTTCTGGTGCTGGCCACAGGGGCCGCCTTTCTGTTTGCCGGAAGGAGGGTGAATCGCAAATGAACCAGACGACTCACCATCGAAGGTTTAAGTTTTCATACGTCTTTTCCGGCCTGGGATTGCTTTCTCTGTTTGCAATCAATATCTTCCCGATTCTTCTGGTTATTCGTCAGGCGATAACACCGGAGCGCGAGTCTGTTTTGTGGCCTTTGCGGGTACTGCCACAAAAGCTGACGCTTCTGAATTTTCACATCCTGTGGCAAACACAGGCGCTGTTTTCGCACCTTGCTCTCAGCTTTTGGGTGGCATTGGGGACAACCCTCCTTTCCCTTGCACTGGGTTTCCCGGCGGGCTGGGCGGCTGCCCGGTCCCAAAAAATTGGCGGCATAGCCACCCGCTCGGCGCTGATCAGCCGTGTACTGCCTCCTATTGCCATTGCCATTCCCCTGACGGCTATTCTCATTCCCCTTCAACTCTACAATCACCCGATGGGTTTGGGCCTTATTTTGGCGCATCTGACATTGGGACTCCCCTTTGCCATTCTGATTGCATTTGCTTCCTTTTCGGATGTTCCCCGGGAGTTGGAAGAAGCAGCGTACGTGGATGGCTGTTCAACGGCCCGTGTATTTTTCAGGATTTCCCTTCCCGTGGCCAAAGGCGCACTCAGCGCCGCTTTTATTTTGATTTTCTTACTGTCCTGGGATGAATTTACTTATGCCCTGCTCATCCAGTTAACCCACCGAACCATGCCCCCGCTGATTTATTATTACACCGAATACGGGCAAATTGGTTCGGCAAGTGTACTGGCAACCTTGATGCTTGTTCCCGCTGTTTTTGTTATTGCCTTTTTGCAGCGATTTATGATGAAAGGAATGATCTCTGGAGTGCTGAAAGAATGACGGATTTCGAAAAAAAATTGGCGAACACCCCGATTTTGATGGATTTGTTTCGGGCTCTGGAAAAAACTCCACCGGAAAAGCGGCTTCTCATGCTCGATTACGATGGAACCCTGGCGCCTTTTCGGGTGGAGCGCGACCAGGCTGTGCCGTATCCCGGAGTTTCTGAAATTTTAGATCATTTAATAGCTGCCGGAACCTCACGTGTGGTCATTGTCAGCGGCCGTGCCGTAACCGATTTGCTCCCCCTGCTGGGGCTTTCCTCGTTGCCCGAAATCTGGGGCTCCCACGGACTTGAGCACCAGCTTCCTGACGGAACGTATCGCCTGCATTCGGTTGGATTGGCTGTACAACAGTTTTTTTCGGATGTGCAAAAGTGGGCACACAAAAAGGGTTGGGATGAGGCCTGTGAGGTGAAACCCGGCGGGGTGGCTTTCCACTGGCGGAGCTTGAACGAAGCCGAGCGGGAAAGGATGAAAACGGAGATTTTGGACGCGTGGAGTGAACCTGCCCGACAGCATCATCTGGAACTTCTCCTGTTTGACGGCGGGGTGGAATTTCGGCTGCCGGGTGTGAATAAAGGCAAAGTGGTCAGGCAATTGCTGGATGAATCGGATGGCGGGGTGGCCGTTTATCTGGGAGATGATTTAACGGACGAGGATGCCTTTCGGGCCCTTCGGGGACGAGGCGTGGGGATTCTGGTCCGCAGAGATTTTCGCCCCACAGCAGCCGATGTGCATCTGGTTCCCCCGGAAGAGCTTTTGGAGTTTCTGCACAAATGGGAAAATACCTGTAAAATTTTTACTGGATAAAATGGTTCTAAATGAGTATATTTAATATTTATAATAAGTAATGCGCAGGTTTACTGCAATTACACAAACGGTGTTCAGTTCCAATTGCAATGGATGGGTGTTTGTCATGCGGTAAGTTGGCCGTGGCGCGTTGACTAATAAACAGCCTGAACAATTGCCGCAATGGATTGTGGTAAAATCTTCAACGGAGGACTGTGAATGAAATTTTTGGATTGGATGGTTTACAATAACAGTGTAAAAACCTGGATCATTGCCGTCTTGATTTTCCTGGTCAGTTTGGTGGCTTTCAAGATTATCAAGAAATTTGTTATTCGTAAATTGGGCGTATTGGCAAAACGCACCAAAAGTTCCGCAGACGACATCATTTTATTGTTCCTCGAAAAAACCACCTTCCTGATGCTTGTATTCATGGCCATTTTTTTGGGGTCGCTTGTATTGAGCCTCCCGCTGACCACCCGGCATATTATTCAGAGCATCGTCATTATTGTTCTTCTCTTTCAGGTGGCTGTTTGGGGGAATGCACTCATTTCATTTGGGCTCGATTTGTACAAAAAAAAGAGCACTGAAAAGGATCCGTCCGAAGCCACAACCATGGTCGCCATTGCATTTGTGGGGCGGCTCATCCTTTATTCGATCATCATTCTGCTCTCACTGGATAATCTGGGAATTAACATTACGGCCCTTATTACCGGTTTGGGAATCGGTGGAATTGCTGTGGCTCTGGCTGTTCAAAATGTTTTGAGTGATTTGTTTGCTTCACTTTCAATTGTACTGGACAAGCCCTTTGTTTTGGGGGATTTTATTATTATTGACAACTATCTCGGGACCGTGGAGCATATCGGTTTGAAAACGACCCGGGTTCGCAGTCTTTCCGGCGAACAGCTTATTTTTGCTAATAATGATTTATTAAAAAGCCGTATTCGAAATTACAAGCGAATGTACGAAAGACGGGTCGTTTTTTCAATCGGGGTGACCTACAACACCCCCTACGAGAAGTTGGCGGCCATTCCGGGAATGATCCGGGAAATTGTTGAATCGAAAGAGCAGGTCCGTTTTGACCGGGCTCATTTTAAATCCTATGGTGATTATTCTCTCAACTTCGAGACGGTGTACTGGGTAAAAAATCCCGATTACAACGTTTATATGGACATTCATCAGGCGATCAATCTGGAAATCTTTCGGAAATTTACGAAAGAAGGAATTGAGTTCGCATTTCCGACGCAGACCGTTTATCTGGAAAAAGAAAATCAAACAGACCAAAATAAACAGGAATAGGAAACGACATGTTTGAACAGAAGGATGATCATCCGAGAAGCAAAGTAATTATTGTTTCCAATCGGTTGCCTATTGCGGTTACAAAAGATGAATCCGGAAATTGGCACGTGGAATCGGGCTCCGGTGGACTCGTAACGGCCCTGGCGCCTGTATTAAAAAATCGCGGCGGTTTATGGATTGGCTGGCCGGGAATACATGCCGAAGAAGGTCTCAACCTGGATGCCCTTCTAAAAAGTGCAACCCGGGACTCCGGCTATCGGCTTAAACCCGTTCTGCTTACAGAGGAAGAAATCAAAAAATACTACATGGGTTTTTCGAATGAAGTGCTTTGGCCCCTATTTCACGATTTTGTCCCCTTTTGTAATTTTCGACCCGAATACTGGAAATTCTACACGCGGGTGAATAAGAAATTTGCTGAGGTTGTTCAGGCGAACAGCAGCGGCCGGGATTTTATCTGGATTCACGACTATCATCTAATTGGTGTCGCAAAAGAGCTTCGCGAAATGGGAGACAAGTCAAAATTGGGCTTCTTTTTGCATATTCCGTTTCCCCCTCTGGACATTTTTTTGAAACTGCCCTGGCGGTTTCAGATTTTGCGTCTCCTGTTTCAATATGATTTGGTCGGATTTCAAACCCTCAGAGACCGCCGCAACTTCATTCAATGCGTTCGAACCCTCATGCATGATATGTCTATTCAGGGCAAGGGACAGGTTATTCGAATTAAAACGGAGAATCGTGAGATTCGGGTTGGGGTTTTCCCCATCAGTATTGATTATCATGAATTTGCAAACCTGGCCAAAACGGAAAGGGTTTCCAAAGAAGCCTGGTACATTCACGAAAATCTGCCGGAAGTTAAAATTATTTTGGGTATAGACCGGCTGGATTATTCAAAAGGAATTATTGAAAAATTAAATGCTTATCGGAATGCCCTGCTTCGTTACCCGGAGCTGCAGGGCAATGTTATTTTGGCTCAGATTCTAGTTCCAAGCCGGCGCAGTATTCCCATGTATGCTGCACTAAAGGAAGAGATCGAACAACTGGTGGGCGAGATTAACGGCCAGTTTACGCGTTCAGGGTGGATCCCGATTTATTACCGCTTCCAGAGCCTGGGACGTGTGGAATTGGTGGCCCACTATCGCACAGCCGAAATACTGCTGGTTACGCCTCCCAAGGATGGAATGAATCTGGTTTCCAAGGAATATTGTGCCTCAAATATTGAGGAAAATGGCGTGGTTGTGGTCAGCGAATTCGCAGGTGTGGCGGCTCAGTTTCAAAAAAGCGCCATATTGATTAATCCTTACGATATTGAAGGTGTGGCCGATGCGATTTATCGTGCCTATTCTATGACTCCAGAAGAGCGTCGAATGCGCATGCACAAACTCCGCCAATCCATCCGAAAAACAGATATTTACTGGTGGGTCAATTCCTTTCTATTGGCCGCCATTGCCAAACGTTTGGACAATTTTCCAATCGTTGAAGATTATATCCCAATATATGACGACGAAGAAAGTTTTTCCGAAAATGGTTAGAATCCGTATTTCTCAAAGCAAACAAATAGTTGTGGTTTGGCTTTCTGCCGGACTGAAGAATAAACGGGTAGGGCAACCGGGCCCCCATTTTCATTTCCCCATGCAGAACCATTCGAATTCTCCCCCATTTTTCACTCACGCTTAAATTCTCAATTTCAAATAAGATGTTTCATAGAGAGACACGGCACATCAAATGTGACAATTCTTTCTAAACGAATTGAACATAAATAAGAATAATTAACTAATGAAGAAATAACTCATTAAATTATAAGACATTATATTAATAACAAGTTAATATAATATCCCACAAAATAGGGATTTAAAAAAATTATTAATGTGTTCTGGTATGAATTTTGTGGTGATTTAGCGAAGAAAATACGAACATTTTTTTGGCGGAAAGTTCCGGATGCTCTTCGACAATTAGACACCTAAAACGAAAGAAAGCCTAAAAGAATGAGGTGTGGTTCTTGTTCTTGATTATCTTTTTAGGGCTTTCTTCCGATAATAATCAGGTAGTTAGAAAAAAGACATGAATCGGCAGGTAGTATTAAACTGCAAATTAGCTGATTTTATTAAAAAAGGGATTCAAATAAAATGGATAGTTCATTTGCAAACCGGCGTGTTTTCATTTTATTGGCAGCCATTGTCTTGCTGTTTCAAATGAATGGAATGGCTGCTCCTTTGGGAGTCGAATCTCAGTCAAAAAATTGGCCACAAATGAGTAAAACCGCACAAAATGTGTTCGAGAATCAATCAAGCGAGTCTGTGACCGGCACCATTGATACCATTGAGGTGACCGGTGATACAACCGCGTTTCCCCGCGATCCGTCCAAAATTTATGTTATTGCAGATTATCTACCCAAGATTTCAAAAGAAGTCGCGAATATTAAAGTGCAAAGTTCCGGCTTTTTTAGGATTTTTACCCAGGTTTTAAATGATAAGGATCAGCATAACGAAAGCTTTTTTCTGCAAATTCGTTATCCGGATAGTTCCCTTATTAATGCATGCGATGCCAACCTGGGACCGTACAAGGTCGTTATTGATACGACCGCTCCGGATTCAGAAGATTCCCAAATCCGGTACGCAGGTACATTTTATTTCAAAAAGGGAATCAACACAATTATCCTGAATCATTATGCCAAAATTGCCGTTCGTTTTCCAATATTCTGGAATGGGAATACGGACAGTGTCTCGATTCATTCGAATCCTGAAAGCGTCCATTTTAAACAGGTCATTCTAATAAAAGTAACCAATCCCTTTGATGCAGCGTTAACCTATTCCGCAAGTGCAGATACACTCATCGATGTGGGGGGGCAAATGGTGAAAGCCGTGAAAGAGGGCAGACCGTATTCCTATGTATTAAGGGTGAAAAATGTTGGAAAGGGCAGACTCATTCGGTTTAAAATAAAAGCGCTCATTCCCGATTCCACCACCTTTTTTAATATTCGGCCTGCACCGGACACAACCCGAAACGATACCGTATTCTGGCAAATTGATTCTCTTTCTCCCGGGGCGGAGCAAACCATTTTGATTGATGCCAAGTCTTTTACGAATCTGGTTGTAACCCCTCATCGCCTTTTTAGCCGCGCCTGGGTTGAATCCAAATGCGACACCAATCTTGTCAATAATGAAGATTCCACGATTGTTTATGCGTATAGTCCGTGTGATTTTTTTACCCCGGAAGCCCCGCAAATTCAAGCAAGTTCACAGTCCGTTTTTGAGAATCAAAGCCTTTTCATCCGGGTTCGACTTCCCAAACGGGTGATGGCCTGGGATTTACGGGTCCATTATGCGGACGGAACCGTCGATTCAAGTTACGGGGACGCGTTTATCCAGTCAACCGGCAATGTGGCCGACCAGTGGTTGACTGTTCACCCTCGTTTCACGAATACGAAACTGTTAACGGCGGCGGATCACGAACAAATCGTGTTTGAGCTTTTTTCAACAGATTCATGCGGATATTCGAATGTGGCATACGATACGGTAACCGTAAATCGGGAGAAGTGCGATTTGGCCCTGAACTACACGGCTCAAACGGATACGATCGTTCATTATCAGGGGGCGGATGTTCCTGCCGTGATGGAAGGAGAAAGCTATTCCTACAAAATTGATCTCACCAATACCGGGCCGGATACCGCCCGGAGTGTTCGGCTTTGGGTTATCCGGCCGGATTCTGTAACCTGGAGCAGTTTTGTGCCTTCTCCTCAGGTTTTAAAGTCGGATACGGCTTTCTGGACATTTGATAAAATGTCTCCCGGAAGTGACAGAGAAATTACATTTCAAGCAACGGTAGCGGACTCTATTCCTGTTTCCCCTATTCAATTGCTGAGCAAAGCCGGAATACAGGCCAAAGCGGATACGAATCAGGCGAATAATATCGACAGTACACGGGTTCTGGCGTTTGATCGGTGTACATTTTTTACCCCGGAAGCGCCGCAAATCCAGCTTGTGCCGAATTCGGTATTTGAAGGAGACAGCGCAGTGGTCCGCGTGCGCCTTCCCAAACGCGTCACCTGGTGGGACATTCGTGTGTACACGGTGGACGGCCGCGTCGATTCAAGCTACGGGGATGCGTTTATCCAGTCAACCGGCAATGTGGCCGACCAGTGGTTGACCATCCGGCCGAGTTTCACCAACACACAGCTTTTGACAGAGGCAAATCAGGAACCCATTGTTTTTGAATTGCGCACGCAGGATGCTTGCGGACATGCGGGATTGGTGCGCGATACGCTTTTTGTAAAGAGAATTATTGAAAAATGTGATGTGAGCCTGAAATATACGGTTCATACCGATACCTCTGTGGTCTACCAGGGGAAAACGGTTCCTGCTGTATTGGAGGGCACATCCTATTCCTACGAAATTATGGTTAGAAATGCAGGCCCGGACACGGCCCGACATGTCCGGATTTGGGCCACCCAACCCGACTCGGCTACGTTTAACCATTTTTCCCCTGCTATTCAATATGTAAATGGCGATACAGTCTTTTGGGCTTTTGATAAACTGGCTCCATCGGAAACCGTTAATCTCACATTTTCCGCTCGCGTTTCAGATAAACTTCCGGCTGCTCCGGTTGAGCTTTTTAGCAAGGCCATGGTACAGGCGGATGACGATACGAACCAGGCAAACAATGCGGATAGCACCCAGGTGTTTGGATTCAATTCTTGTGCATTTTTCTCTCCGGAATCTCCTAAAATAGAGGTTTCACCGGCTTTTGTGGAAGTAGGGGATAGCGTTCAGGTACGTGTCTGGCTTCCCAAGGGCGTGGTATCCTGGGATGTTGATGTCCGGTTTGTAAATGGAAAAATAGATTCCAGTTACGCCGATGCCTTTATCCGTCGTACCGGAAATGTTCCGGATCAATGGATCACGCTCCAGCCGGTATTTACCGAAACACGGCTTATTACACGGGCGCTTCAGGAGGCCATTATTTTTGAGCTTCACACGCAAGATCGTTGCGGGAATCGTCAAACAGCTCAGGCTCGGGTTTTAGTGAAGAGCAGTAATGATTGTCTGTTGGATCGAAATGTTTTCAAGGCAGAAGTAGGGACTCCACTCGGAATACGATTTAAATTGAGTTCCAACCGCCGGGCAAGAATTGATCTGTACGATATTTCCGGATACCATATTATGAAAATTGTTGAAGGCGATTTTTCCGCCGGATGGAACACCTATCGGTGGAATGGCCAAATGCCAGATGGCAAGAAAGTTGGCAGCGGCGTGTATATTATTACGATTAAATCCGGCAATTTGAACTGTTGGAAAAAAGTAATTCTGGTGAGGTAACATGAAACGAGTGAATAGAATTACCAACGAGAAAACATCTGTTTTCAAAATTGCTTTAGCGATCGTTTTTGCGCTTGTGGTCAGTGCGATTGGAGGAAATTCCGTTGCACAGGTTCGTTCCGGTGTGGCCTTTTTAAAGATATTGCCAGGTGCTCGGCAGCAATCCATGTCCGGGAGTCTGACGGGGCTTTTGGATGAAGATTATGCCTATTATGCCAATCCGGCGGCCACAGGATTTGCGCGTGAGTGGCAGTATTCTTTAACCTACACGAAATGGATTACGGATATCTACAACATTTCATTAAATTATGGGCGGGGTTTGTCGCTTCCTTGGAACAACAGATCGCGCATCATGTTCGGGGTGAATTACCAGGGCGTAAAAGAATTTGACAGTTCCCGAGGCGCAACTCCACCGGCATCTGCCAGTGATTTGCTGGCCCTGGTCAGTGTGGGGTCGTCCTTTCCAAGATTCTCAAGGAATGTTTCATTTGGTATTAACGCGAAATACTTTCGTAGCAATTTGGCGCAGTACACCGCTAATGCCGTGATTTTGGACATGGGGGTTTTGTACCGGACGCACCGATTTCATTTCCTGAATTGGAAAAATGGTTTGTTTAAATATGGTATTTTTTCTGCAGGATTGGCCGTGACCCAGTTGGGAAATTCCATGCGGTTTATCGATGTAGCCACACCGCTGCCGCGGACGTACCGTGGCGGTGTGGCCTTTTACACCGGGACTCATAACGGATTCCAGATTCAACTTTCGCTGGATGTTCGGAAAATCCGCGATGAAAAAACATCATTGAGCCTGGGTTCTGAAATTTCCCTTGGTAAGAGAATTTCCATCCGCGGCGGTTACAATTTTCAAAATGCCCTTCTTAGTAAATATTCTTTCGGAATGGGAATTCGGCTGGACGATTACAGCACGGCTTTGAAAGATTTTCTGCCGGGGCGCAAACACGCACTCAAATTTGATATTGCCGCCCTTCAAAATATGGATTTCTTCTCGAATGCTTCTCGGATCAGTGTAACCGATTATCCGATTGGTCCCGAAAAATTTGAGTATCAAACACCCGGGAAGATTGAAACCTACACCACCGAAGACAGCGTTACCCTTCGCTGGCAAGTAACTCGCGACCCCGATCTTTTTGATGAGGTGCAGTACGGATTTTATCTGACAAAAGACAGCCTGAGTCTGGCTAATTATCTGAAAAAATTGGATCAAAAAAAGGTTGATCTCTCCCAAAAACCAGAAGACGCCGTTGTGTTTGCGCTGACGCCCTCTGTGAAAATTCATGAAGGTAAGGAGCGGCGCAAATTTCGTGTGGAGTTGTCACCCCTGCCAATCGGAAATTATTTTTGGTCGGTTTGGGCAAGAGATGACGATGATCACATTCGGTTTGCAGTAAAATCGGGACAAAAAATTCAACATTTTAGAGTGATAGCCAAAGAGATTCCCGTTCCTCCGGACACAACCGCTGACCTGATGCTGGCCAAAACGGCTGCTCTTCCTCCGCTGGATGTAAATATTCATTTTCCGTTTGATTCGGCTCGATTGACTCCCCGCGCAAAAGAAATGCTAAACATTCTTGGGATGGCTCTCAATTCCAAGGAGCTCCGATCCACGCACGTGGAACTGGGGGGACACACCGACAAACGCGGATCTGCCGCCTACAATTTAAGGCTGTCTCAGCGGCGTGTCGATCGTGCAAAGGATTATTTGATTGCCGTACCGGCTGTGGATTCGTCCCGGTTAACGGCCATCGGATACGGCGAAAGCCGGCCTCTTATAAAGAATGCCACAACGGAGGCAGAATTTGCGATTAACCGCAGGGTGGAAATTAAGCTGTCCCGTCAACAGGGATCCGAAAATAGCGAAAAAGTGACCCGTCTTCCGGTTCCCAAAACGATTATGGCCGGAAAAGAATTTTCCTATAAAATTAATGTGAAGAATAAGGGGCCCCGGCCAGCCCGATCCATTTCGATCAAAGATAAGCTGCCCTCAGGGATAAAAATTGTAAGCACCTCTATTCAACCGGACTCTCTTTCGGGTAATCTGCTGTTCTGGAAGTTTGATTCCCTGGCTACGGGAGATTCTCTCGTTATCGTACTCAAGGCCAAAGCACCGGATTTCGTAGATAGAAATCCCAAACCATTCTTAAACAAGAGCAATGTGACGGCCATCAACGATACCTCCTTTTTTAATAATGTGGACAGCGTCTCTGTTCTTGTAATCGGAACACCCGACACAGCCGTGTATTTCGGATTTGACAGTTCCAATGTCAGGCCGCAGGCCCGGAAGCTCTTGGAACAGTGGGCCAATTTTATTGAAGCCTCTCCCCGGATCCCAATCTGCATTGAGGGACATACCGACAGCATCGGTTCCGACGCCTATAACATGCGTCTCTCCATTCGGCGGGCTAAGTCAGTGAAAAAATGGCTCATAACCTGGCTCAGACAACACGCGGCTTCAGAAGTAAAAGAGGTCCATATTTACACCATTGGATATGGGGAAAGACGGCCCATTGCTACGAATAAAACAGAAGAAGGCCGGCAAAAAAATCGGAGAATTGTGATTCATCCGAGGCCGTGTAAATAGAGGCTCGAGTTCAATCTTTTTCAGTAATAAACAGTGTTTTGCACCTTTTGAATTAAGAACCAATTTAGGGGAACGATTAAAAAGGTCATCCCATCCGGGATGGCCTTTTTTGTGTTCATAGTACGTGCCGGGGACGTCTTGCCACACCAACCCAAATTTTACTTGAATTTTCCCCAAATATGTTGCAATTTAATATAAGTGTTTGGTTAAAAAACGAAATTCCGCAAACGGCATTTTGTTTTGATAGATTAATTTATGAGATTTTGCGTGGGGGCAAGAAGAATTTTTATCGAACCCGCTAAAGAACTCAGGGAGGAACGAATATGGAGTACACACATCTCGGACGCAGTGGCATAAAAGTGAGCCGTCTTTGTTTGGGTACGATGAATTTTGGTCCGCTAACGGAAGAATCGGACAGTTTTGCTATTATGGACCGGGCCCTGGAGCTGGGAATCAATTTTTTTGATACCGCCAATGTGTATGGCTGGAAAATAGGGGAGGGTGTAACCGAGCAAATCATCGGACGATGGTTGGCCCAGGGAAATGGCAGGCGTGAACGTATCGTGTTGGCCACAAAGGTGTATGGCAAGATGGGGGAGGGTCCAAATGACCGGGGGCTTTCCGCTTACCATATCAAACGGGCATGTGAGGACAGTTTAAAACGGCTGCGAACCGATCATATCGATTTATATCAGATGCACCACATCGACCGTGAGACCCCCTGGGAAGAAATCTGGCAGGCAATGGAACAATTACATCGGGAGGGGAAAGTCCTGTATTTTGGAAGCAGTAATTTTGCCGGTTGGCAGATCGCCCATGCGCAATGCGAAGCTAAAAAGAGAAATTTTATGGGCTTGATTTCCGAACAGAGTCTTTACAATTTGACGGCCAGGACAATTGAGCTGGAGGTGGTACCTGTCTGCCGTGAACTTGGGCTTGGAATTATTCCCTGGAGCCCGCTTGGCGGAGGACTTCTGGGGGGTGTTTTGAACAAACTCTCTCAGGGTCGAAGAGCTGAGAAACTTGTTTTGGAAAAAGTGAAAAAATACCACTCCAAACTTGAGGCGTACGAAACCCTCTGCGCTGACATGGGAGAACGTCCGGCCAACGTGGCTCTGGCCTGGCTGTTGAACCGGCCGGGGGTTACAGCTCCCATCATTGGTCCACGAACGCGTGAGCAATTGGAAGAGGCGCAGCGGTCGCTTGAAATTCGGTTGTCGGATGAGGTGCTTCAGAAACTGGATGAAATCTGGCCGGGCCCCGGCGGTGAGGCACCGGAGGCGTATGCCTGGTAAAAAGTGATTATACTTTTTTTGCAAAACGGATTGTAAAAGTTGGTTTCATTCTTGAATTCGCTCTAAAAACCACGAATGACAAAACAGCACGAATTTAGTTCCAACAGAACCCATTCGTGAAAATTCGTGAGCAAAGGCTTTTTAGAGCAGACTCATTCTTTAAAACTAAAGGGGTTGGTTCCAATGAAACTTTTCTGGGTAGCAGTGGCTATTTTTATCTTGAATCTGCCATTTGGGTACTGGCGGGCCCACGTGAAAAAATTTTCTTTACAGTGGGCGTTGGCTGTTCATATTCCAGTGCCGTTTGTTATTGCGCTGCGCATCTTCAGCGGACTGGGATTTCAGCTGATTTCCTACCCTGTTTTAGTGGGAGCGTTTTTTACCGGTCAATATCTGGGCGGGATACTCAACCGAAACTGGGAAAACTTCGCAAAAACTCCCGTATCTTCCTGTCTGGTGTGGAATGTGGTTCAGGAGGTTCGCTCTTTACCCAAAAGATAGTATCATTTAATCGGTCGCTATCTTGGGTTTCTTATTCCCAAACAAAGGACTTTTTTTATGCCCCGCATCTCAGGAAAAAGTATTCGAAGAATTGCTATTCTTGTCACGATTCTTCTCTTTTCCCTCATGTTTCAGAATGGGCGGCTTCTGGCAGGAAACAAAACGTATGCTATCACCCGTGTGGCCATTCAGGCCCGGCTGCAATCCGATGGCAGTATGAGCGTAACAGAGACGCGCGCATTCAAATTTAGAGGCCGTTTCCACTTTGCCTACCGCACGTTTCCCTTAAATGGACAGGTGAAATTTGCAGATTTTTTGATATCCGAGGGAAGTCAGTCCTACCGTTTCTCTCAATCGAAAAAACCGGGCACCTACCAGATTATTCAGAAAAAAAATCAAACGGAAATTCGATGGTTTTTTAAAGCCAAAAATCAAACGCGGACTTTTACGATTCACTATCGGGTTGAGAATGCGGTTCGACGGTATGAGGATGCGGCCGTTTTGTATTATCAATTTATCAGTAAAGATTGGGGAATCCCCCAGCACCGCATTGAGATTTCTCTGATTCCACCCGTTACATTAACCCGATCGGAAATAAAAGAATGGGTGCACGGGCCGCTTTGGGCCTCGTCTCACATTGGCGTCGACGGGACGATTGATATCCAATGTGTCCGGCTGCCCAAAAAGTCGTATCTGGAAGTGCGAGCCTTGTACCCGCCGGAAATATTTCCTGAATTGCCGCTAATTCACAAGCGGGTGAAAGACGAGATTCTGCAAGAAGAAGCAAAATGGGCAGCGCAGGCCAACCAGGCACGGCAGGAGGTCATCCGGAAAGAGAAAAATCGACGCCAGAGAAAAGCGTCCGGAAGATGGGTGATCATCGGTCTGAGTTTGTTCGGATTGCTGCTGTGGTGGCGTATCTACCAAAAATATGGAAAGCGTCCCGGGGTTATCCACAAAAACTACATGTCCTCCGATATCCCGGAGCGGTTGCCCCCGGCTTTTGTGGGCTATCTGATGAACAATCGGCAAATTTACGGGAATGCCCTGATGGGAACCATTCTGAGGTTTGCCCAAATGGGTATTTTGACTTTTTACGAGGATGAAGACGAAAAAAAATCCATCTGGGGAAAGACCCGGAAAAAACCACACTATCGTCTGGAATTGAACCGAAAGGCTTTCGAAGAGCAAAAGGACACGTTATTGGATTTTGAGAGGCATCTGATTTCCTTCCTGTTTGATGAGTTGGCGGGCGGAAATTCATCAATCGATCTGGAATCCATCCGAAAGAATCGAAATAAATTCTTAAAATTTTTCCGAAACTGGAAAAAAGATGTTCAAAACGCTGCAAAAGCCAAAAACTGGTTCGACGAAACCAGCAGACGCGGAATGATCCTTTCTGTTGTGCTTGCTGTCGGATTCTTTGCTTTGACGGTTCCCGCTGCATTTCTTGTGGAGGAGTGGGCTGTTGTTTTGGGAGTGACGGGTCTTCTTATTCTTATTTTGTCTTTTTTCATTCCTCACCGGACAAAAGAGGGCGAAGCTCTGGCACAGCAGTGGAAAGCACTGAAAAAATACCTTCAAAAGACACAATTCTTGCAAGGCGATCACTCCCAGCTGCTCGATACAATAAACGATTATTTGATTTATTCCGTTACGCTGAGCGTGCCCCGAAAATCCATTCAAAAATTAGTGGAACAAATTCCGGAAGAAACCTATCAGAATTATATTGGATGGTATATTTACACCGGCCGCGGAACCTTTTCCTCGGAGGCGTTTAGTCACTCATTTTTAACTGCTATTTCGGCAACCACCTCTGCATTAAGTTCGGCTTCGGGAGCAGGCGGAGGAGCTTCTGCCGGAGGAGGCGGCGGTGCAGCCAGCGGCGGCGGGGGAGCGGGATAGCCGGTTGATTCGATTCGGATGGGATGATTTATAAAATGGAATGATTCCGTTTGGAATCGAGCAAAAAGATTGGAGATTCTGCCTAATGATTGGTTTGGTCGGTCTTGGAAATATGGGATCAGCCATTGCACATGTAATGGCTTCAAACGGACACGCTGTGCTTGGATGGGAACACAACGCCCGTGTGGTTGAGGAAATCAACCGTAACCACACGAACACCCCATTTTTACCTGGTATTACATTGGATCCCAACTTAAAAGCGACCGGTGATCTGAAGCGGGTGTTTGAGACGTGTCCGGTTATTTTTGTGGCCATTCCATCGATCTTTTTTCAATCGGTGCTAAAACCCTTTTCAAACAAGACCACCGGAAAGGTGTTTGTAGATTTGACCAAAGGGATTGACCGGGAGACGCTCTTAACCTCATTTCAAATGCTGCAGATTCTTTTTCCCGGCAACCAACATGTGATGCTGTCCGGCCCGTCTATTGCCAATGAGTTTTCCCGCGGTCTGCCAACCCTGGTTATGCTTGCCGGCGAAGACAAAAGCGGTCTTTTACAAATTGCCCGAATTTTGGAAAATGATTATTTTCGGGTTCGTTTTTCGGACGACACCATTGGCGTCGAATTGGGTGGAATCCTGAAGAATATTTATGCCATTGGTCTGGGAATTTTTGACGGACTGGCCATTGACAGTGTGAATTTCCGATCCTCTTACTTGACGGTTGCTCTGGAGGAAATTTCTCAAATAGGGGTGGCTCTGGGGGCTCGAAAGGAAACCTTCCTGTATCTTGCAGGGATGGGCGATCTGCTGGCGACATCCTTGAGCCAGCACAGCCACAATCGACGGATGGGCGAATTTCTGGCGCAGGGGCTTTCTCTCAAGAAAATCGAACAGAAAATGGGAGTTTTGCCTGAGGGATTTAATACGCTCAAGATGACGCTGTATCTTGCAGAAAAGCACCATTGTTCGATGCCCCTGGCGAGAGGGTTGTGGGATGTTATTCACGAGCGCCTGAGCGCCGAAACCTTTGTTCAGATGTTTATTAAGGACTTTGTCGAATAGATTAAGGAGCGGATATGAAGAAAAAGGTGGTGTTGGCCATAGATTTGGGGACGACCGGGAATCGGGTAATTGCCTTTTCAAAAGAGGGGGACATTCTGGCCAAGTCCTATTATGAGTTTCCTCAGATTTTTCCGAAGCCCGGCTGGGTTGAGCACAATCCGATGGACATCTGGATGACCACTCACAAGGCTCTTCTGGATGTGGTGAGCTTGGTTGGATCAGAAAATATCGAGGCTATTGGCATTACGAATCAACGAGAGACAACCATTTTGTGGGATAGGAAAACCGGCAAGCCGATTTACAACGCCATTGTGTGGCAGTGCCGGCGGACGGCGTCGATGTGCGACGCCTTGCAGGAGCACGCAGAGTCGATCAAACAAAAAACGGGTTTGTTTCTGGACCCGTATTTTTCCGCAACCAAAATTAAATGGATTCTGGAAAATGTTCCGGGCGCCCGGGGAAAGGCGGTTTCCGGCGACCTGGCTTTTGGAACGGTCGACACCTGGATCCTCTGGAATCTGACGGGCGGAAAACAGCACGCCACCGAACCCTCAAATGCCTCCCGAACCCTGTGCTACAACATTCATTCACTTGAATTTGATGAAGATTTGCTCCGCATTTTTGATATTCCGGCAGCGATTCTGCCAGAGGTGAAGGAAAGCGGGGCGATTTTTGGCCACACCACAAAAGAACTTTTGGGGCGAGAGATTCCCGTTGCCGGAATTCTGGGTGACCAGCAGGCGGCGTTTTTTGCCCACGGAGGCTGGCAGGAGGGCATCATTAAAAACACCTACGGCACGGGGCTTTTTGTGGTGACGTCCACGGGAAGCGACATCCCCAATTCCGGGAAATTGGTGAACACCATTGCCTGGCGAATCAATGGGAAAACAACCTACGCGCTGGAGGGGAGTGTTTTCATCGGAGGAGCGGCCATTCAATGGCTGCGGGACGGCCTGGGACTTCTGAAATCAGCAGCGGAGTCCGAACCACTGGCGACGTCTGTATCCGACACCGGAGGGGTGTATTTTGTACCGGCCCTGGCGGGATTGGGTGCGCCCTACTGGGATCCATCCGCCCGAGGAACCCTTCTGGGAATTACCCGCGGAACGGGACCCGCCCATATTGTGCGGGCAGCATTGGAGGCACTTGCGTATCAGACCCGGGATGTGATTGAGGAAATGCAGCACGTGGTTGGCGGCCGGCCCTTTAAAAAGCTGGCTGTGGATGGAGGCGCGGCCAAAAATAATTTTCTCATGCAATTTCAGGCAGATATTTTGCCCATGCAGGTGGAACGGCCGGTCGTGACCGAAACCACAGCTTTTGGTGCGGCAGGCCTGGCGGGAATGACCCTCGGTTTTTGGTCGCAAGAGGAATTTCTGACGGTTCGTAAAATTGACCGGACGTTCGATCCGGCCATGGACCGCCAAACCCGGGAAGCCTTTTATCGCAAATGGAAGGAGGCTGTCCGGCGGGCCTTGAATTGGGCCAATGCAGCGGAGGACCGTGCCTCCGGAAATGAAGGGTGACCCAAATCGATTTTGACAGGATAACAGGCCCTGGCTTGGGGGTTGTATCAAAAGTCCTTTTTTGAGAATAAAATGAGTATTTGTTATTGCGAACCAAACGGACTAAAATTGCCCAAAATGTTTTCACTCCGATTTTTTATTGCAACTTTTCCTTAAAATTCTTAAATTGACATCCGTTTTATTGGGACAGATCAAACAAATCCATCTGCGTGAGATCAAATCTGAAGGTATTTTTATGAAGCTGCGACTGAAGATTTTTATCGGATTTTTAATTCTTGCGGTTGTTCTGACCATGGCCGAAATATGGTCCATTTACCAGGTAAACTCCATGCGCCTGTCGGTTCAGGAAACACTGGACGCAAATTACAAGGGGATTCAGGCGGCCCAACGCATGCTCCTTTCATTGAGAAACGAAAACGAGGCTATTTTGCAGCTCTTGCAGGGGAAATGGAAAGAAGGGCGCCGGCGCTTAAGCCTGGCCGATTCGGCTTTTCAGATCGATCTGAGGCGGGTTGAGAAACATAACCAGACAGACGCTAAAAGGACGCTTGTAAATTCCATCAAAAAAAACTACGGTGATTTTCGGTTGCTCTGGGAAAAACCAATTGTTGGTACAAAAAGAGAAAGAAATTTGGACTGGTACGCCCGTCAGGTGATGCCAAAAGAAATAAGGATCGAAGAATCGCTTCATCAAATCATTCGGATCAGCAACCGGGACATGTACAAAACGGGTATAAACTTAAAGAACAATGTTCATCATATCATTATGCCGGGTGTGGTGGCCATGCTGGCTGCCATCATCTATTTGGTTCTCTTCAATTTTTTTATTGATCATTATCTGCTTTCTCCCATTGTCAAAATTACGAAGGGGTTAAAAAATCTCCTGGATCAAAGACGACCCTTTGAGGTTGAAATTGAAACGGATGATGAGGTGGCGGAACTGGCATCGACCATTACGACTCTGGTCTCAAAAATGAACTACGGCGAGATTGAAGAATGAGACTTCACGTCATCTTTCGCTACAACGGGTATGTCCTTCTGTTAAATGCGGCTTTTTTATTTATTTCTGCGGGAATTTCGGCCGCAAACGGCGATGCTGCTCTGATCCCGTTAACCTACAGCGCCCTGTTGGTACTCCTTTTCGGCTTGTTCCCGCTTCTGTTTGTTCCCCCCATTAAGGACATCTCCAATAATGAGGGACTGGCGATTGTGGTGTCCGGCTGGCTGCTCTCATGTCTGGTAGGAACCATCCCCTACATTATTTGGGGAGGGGAATTCAGTTTCATTAACGCCTGGTTTGAAAGCGTTTCGGGCTACACGACGACGGGTTCCTCTATTTTGAATAATATCGAGGCCCTTCCTTTGGGGCTCTTGTTTTGGCGAAATGCCACCCACTGGATCGGTGGAATGGGAATTATTGTGTTTGTACTTTCCGTGTTGCCGTCAATGGGAGCCGCCAGTCGAATACTGTACCGCTCGGAAATGTCACCGGTGGCCATGGAGAATTTTCAGTATCGTACCAAACAAGCACTGAGAATTCTCTTGAGTGTTTACGTAGGGCTAACCGTTCTGGAAACGATCTTCCTCCTCCTGTTTGGGATGAATCTCTTCGATGCCGTAACGCACGCTTTTGCTACCATCGCAACCGGTGGATTTTCTCCCAAAAATACCAGTATCGCTTTTTATCACAGTGTTTCCATTGAGCTGACGATTATTGTTTTTATGGTTCTTTCGGGAACCCACTTTGGATTGCTTTACATGGCCTTTTCGGCTCATCCCAAACCCCTGTGGAAATCGCCTGTTGTTCGGTACTACATAAGTGCCCTTGGCGTGGGTGTTCTGCTTTCCGCCATAAATATTCACGGATCGCATTTTCAGTCCTGGTGGCAGTCTCTGCGATATGCCGCCTTCCAAATCGTGTCAATTGGAACCTCCACAGGATTTGCAACTACCAACACGGCTATCTGGCCGCCTCTTTCCCAGTTGCTGCTGCTTTTTTTCATGATGCAATGTGCCTGTGCCGGATCCACATCCGGTGGAATCAAGGTAGATCGGATCGTGATTTTCAGTAAGGCATTTGTTCGAAGAATCAGGCAATTCCAGCATCCCAAAGCCATTCTCCCCATTCGAATGGGGGAGAAAAAAATCGGGGACGATGCCGTCGCCATGAGTGTTCTTTATATCGCGGTTTATCTGGGCATTCTCTTTGTGGCTACTTTGATTTTAACCGCCCTCGGAATGGATATTATTTCCGCATTCTCAGCATCGGCAACCACAATGGGAGGCGTCGGGCCGGGCCTGGGAACGGTGGGGTCAACATCCAATTTCGCCGCTTTGCCTGCTCTTGGAAAATTAACCCTCACATTAACGATGTTATTGGGGCGTTTGGAGATTTTTGGTTTGATTATTTTCTTTATTCCGAAAACCTGGCGCCACGCGTGAGAATTCGGTTCCTCCCGCAGCCCGATTAAGGAATTGCGGGGGGAATGGCTTTGCAGCAAACAGGTGTGTTCGGGAGGTAAAAATGAATGCTTTTAGCGATCGCATGTGGCTCAGCCTGGAACGAACGGCCCGGTATGTGTTTTGGGCAATTGTGCTGCTGTTACTGTGGCAAATTCTTTCTGCCTATTCCCATTTGCCGGACAAAGTGGTCTCTCATTTTGACATCACCGGAAAACCCAATGGGTGGATGAGTAAACAGGCCTTCCTTCGGCTTGATGTCTTTCTCGTGGGATTTCTGGCGCTTCTTTTTTATTTTTCCGGATTTATTATGAACAAAATTCCAAACACGTTCATCAATCTGCCCAACAAGGCATATTGGCTGGCTCCTGAGAGGCGGGATAAAAGTCTGCGGGTCATCAACAGCTTTCTTTTGTGGTTTGGAAACGCCACCCTGATTTTTATCTTTGTCCTGCTGCAGGATGTGATTGACTACAATTTGAATCCTCAAAACTATTCTGCAGGCATGAACGCCTGGACGCCGGCCCTTCTCTACCTCCTCTTCATTTTTCTCTGGACGGCGGGTTTATTTTTGAGATTTCGACGTCCCCAAAACAAAAAAGGTCTGTAGGAAATTCAGGATGGTATTGCTGTGCAGTTTAAACGTGGGTCTTAAAACACAATGTTCAGGTTCTGTGGAACGTGCCGGGGGCGTATGAACCGAAAATCGGGAGGAAAAGATGAGTGAAACTATTCGTGTAATGCGCAAGGATGAAATCTGCTGGCTCACCCTGAACCGCCCGGAAGTAAAGAATGCGGTGGATGCCCAGACTATGATTCGGCTGCGTGAAGAAATTGAAGCCTCCGAAAAAGACGGGTCCCGCGTGATTGTAATCTCTGGTAGTGAGGGGGCCTTTTCCAGCGGCGCCGATATTAAGGCCGCATTCGCTGCAAACGTATCCCCGGAAGATGCCTACCGGATTATGATGGACGCCTACTCCCCCGCGCTTCTGGCGATTAAAAACAGCCCGCTGCCCGTTCTTGCGGCAATTGACGGCATTGCCGCCGGAATTGGGCTGAATTTGGCACTGATGTGCGATTTACGTGTGGCCTCGGAACGGGCACAATTTTCCGAAATATTCATTCACGTGGGGCTCATTCCGGATGGTGGCGGGACCTACACCCTGCCGCGGATTGTGGGGCTGGGCCGCGCAATGGAATTGGCCATGCTCGGCGAAACCCTGAATGCTGCCAGAGCGCTTGAAATGGGGCTTATCAACCGGATTTATCCCAATGCCCAGTTCCAAGAATCCGTGGAAGAATTGGCCAGACAGCTAACCCGACAGGCCCCTCTGGCGCTCGCCCGGATGAAACGTGCCTTTTGGTCGGGATGGGAGGGTTCCTTTGAAGATGCCCTTGTGCGGGAGGCAGAGCTGCAGCGGGAGATTTTTTTGAGCGAAGACGGTTTTGAGGGATTCCGGGCCTTTCTGGAAAAGCGCCCGCCCAAATGGAAAACCCGGTAGGCGGGAAGAATTGGTAAATTATTAAAGCGATTCCCAATTTGCCGGAGGGTCTTTCTGTTGTTGTGGAAAAATAAGGTTTCATAGAAAGGGAGGATACCATGTTTACAAAAGACACGTTGAAAGGAAAATCCATTCTGATTACCGGTGGCGGCAGCGGCCTGGGATTGTCGATGGCCAGGCGATTTGCAGAGCTGGGCGCGAATGTGGCCATTTGCGGACGCACCGAACAGAAGCTGCTGGATGCGGCCGTAGAACTGAAGAAATTTGGGACAAAAATTCTCACGCACGTGGTGGATGTTCGGGATTACAAGGCCGTGGGTGAGATGGTTGAGCGGCTGGTGGGCGAATTTGGCGTTCTCAACGGTTTGGTAAACAATGCTGCGGGCAATTTTTACGCGCCTTCGGAAGACCTCTCGCCTCAGGGGTTTAAAGCTGTGGTGGATATTGTACTGCACGGAACGTTCAATTGCAGCCAGCATTTTGGCCGTCATTTAATCGGTGCCAAAGAAAAGGGGACCATTTTGAACATCGTCACAACCTACACGCAGTTTGGTTCGGCCTTTGTCCTGCCTTCAGCCGCAGCAAAAGCAGGTGTGGAAGCCATGACCAAAACCCTGGCTTTTGAATGGGCCACGTACGGTATTCGTGTAAATGCGATTGCCCCCGGGCCGTTTCCCACCAAAGGGGCCTGGGCGCGCCTTATGCCCGATCCGAAATTGGAAGAAATTTATCTGAAGCGAATCCCAACGGGCCGGTACGGTGAGCATATTGAACTGGCCAATTTGGCTGTTTTTTTGATGTCCGATTTGGCGCCGTATCTTACCGGTGAAACGGTAACTATTGACGGAGGGGAACATTTGCAGGCGGGACAGTTTAATTTTCTGGCACAACTGATGCCAAGAGACGAGTTGAAGAAGATGTTTGCCGCCTTGCGAAAGAAGCGCTAACGGATATTGATCAGCCAGCGGATGAGTCCGAAGAGGATGAGAAACGCTCCCTCCCAGCGGGAAAGCTTCCAGCGGGTGCGCATAAAGAATAAGAGCAGAACGATCATCCCAAGCATCAGATAGAGGTTGAAGGTGATCTCCTGATCGGCCCGCATGGGGCGCAGAAAAGCCGCCAGGCCCAGAACGCCGGAGATGTTGAAGATGTCGCTTCCGATCAAATTCCCGATGGACAGGCCGGGTTTTCGCTTGTAGGTGGCCACAATGGATGTGGCCAGCTCCGGGGTAGAGGTGCCGGCTGCGACAATGGTCACGCCAATGAGCCATTCCGAAACACCGAAATGCCGGGCGATGGATGTGGCGCCTTCCACCAGAAGGTGTGCTCCTCCCAAAATGAATGCAAGGCCGATGATCAGCATGGGGTAAGCCTTCCACCCCAGGTGTTTCATTGGGACCTCTTCAATGATTTCTTCTTTTGAAAAATAGAGGTAAAGCAAATATGCGATAAAAAGTACAAGAAAAATCCCTCCGTCCAGGCGGGAAAATCGCCCGTTTAACGAGAAAACCAGCAACAAAACGGAAAGCAGGAGAAGAAAAGAGCCGTCGCGCCAGAGCACCTTTTTTTCAAGAAAAATGGGACGAAACAGAACCACGCCCCCCAAAATAAAGCCCAGATTAAAAATATCGGAACCCACCACATTGGCCACGGAAATAGCGGCGTGTCCCTTTAAAGCCGCTCCAATGGTAACCGCAAATTCCGGGGCAGAGGTACCAAATGCCACAACCGTTAATCCAATGACCAGTTCGGAGATGTTGAGTTTTTTGGCGATGTAAGAGGCACTTTCGACGAGCCAATCGGCACCCATCCAGAGCAGGAAAACGGAAATCAAAAGCAGTAGCACATTTAACAGCATGAAACGAATAAATCCTTACATAAGAGTTTATTGCGCCTGTTCATAAATGTCGCGACAGATTATTTTTTCAACCACCGATCCGCTTTCGTTTCACCAGATAATCAAACAAGGCCTTGTCGAAGGGTTCAGACGTGTCGATAAGCACGTAGTCAATTCTGTTCTCCAGACAGTGGCGCTTGTATGTTTCAATGAAATTCTGCATCTGTTCGCGGTAGTCCTTTCGGATGTGCCAGGCCTGGGTCGAGATTTCTTCCCCTGTCTCCAGGTCTTTAAAAATGGTTTCACCCTTAAAGGTGAACGTTCGCTCCATGGGATCCAGAATGTGGAAAACAATGACCTCATGTTTTTTATGGCGAAAATGTTTCAGCCCCGAGAGCACACGATGAGGATCGTCGAACAGATCGGACAGCACGATAATGAGCCCCCGGCGCTTGATTCGCTCGGCCAGTTCGTGAAAGGTTTCGCTCACATCTGTCTCGTGGCCGCTTCGGATTTTGTCCAGCTCACCCAAAATAACGTGCAGGTAGTTGGACACGGCCCGAGGAGGAATGTACTTTCGGATTTTTTGATCGAAGGTTACCAGCCCGACGGAATCCTGCTGCCGGAGCATCAGATACGTGAGCGAGGCGGCCAGATAGCTGGCGTATGTCAGTTTCGAAATACGTCCCGATTTGTATCCCATCGAGGCGGAGGCATCCAGAAGGATGTACGATTTTAGGTTGGTTTCTTCCTCAAACTGCTTCACGTAAAATCGGTTGGTTTTTCCGTAAACCTTCCAGTCAATGCGTTTGGGCTCGTCGCCCGGCATGTACTGGCGGTGCTCGGAAAATTCCACACTGAAACCGTGGTAGGGACTTCGGTGAAGGCCAATAATAAATCCCTCCACCACCAAACGTGCCCGAAGATTCATATTTGACAATCTGGAAACAACATCCGGGTGAAGAAATTTGCGATAGGTTTTTCGTTTGTCTGCCGTCATGAGTTTGTTTTTTGGAATCCCTACACTTTTTCCAGCAATTTTTGAATAATGGTCACGGGAGAAACGCCATCGGCTTCGGCGTTAAAATTAGTGACGAGCCGGTGCCGAAGCACGGGAACAGCCACTGCCTTAACGTCCTCGATTTCCGGTGTGGGGCGTCCCTCCAGAATGCACCGCGTCTTTGCTCCCAGAATTAGATACTGAGACGCGCGCGGCCCCGCTCCCCATTCAATCCAGTCTTTTACAAATTTCGGGGCATCGTCCTGATTGGGCCGGGTCAATCGAACCAGTTTTACCGCAAACTGAACCACATTTGTGGCCACCGGTACCCGTCTTACGAGGTTTTGAAAATCAATGATTTCCTCCGCACTCATCACTTTTTTGGGTTTCTCAAAGTAAGCAGAGGTTGTGTATTTGATGATTTGAACCTCCTCGTCTTCCGAAGGATAATCCACCCAGAGATTAAACATAAAACGATCCAATTGGGCTTCCGGCAGTGGGTAGGTTCCTTCCTGTTCGATGGGGTTCTGTGTGGCCAAGACGAAAAAGGGCTCGGAAAGTTTGTACGTCTCTCCGGCGGCGGTAACTTCGTGTTCCTGCATGGCCTGCAAAAGGGCCGCCTGCGTTTTGGGCGGCGTTCGGTTAATTTCGTCGGCAAGCACAATGTTGGCAAACACGGGTCCCTTAACAAACTTGAAGACCTTTTTGCCCGTGGAAATATCATCCTCAATCACTTCTGTCCCCGTGATGTCCGAAGGCATGAGATCAGGAGTAAACTGAATGCGGTTAAATTTGAGGTCAAGCGCCTCGGCCAGCGTGCTGATGAGCAGTGTTTTAGCCAGACCCGGTACCCCCACAAGCAGGGAATGACCCCTGGAAAGCAGGGCTATCAAAATTTCGTTGATGACCTGATTCTGCCCGATGATGACCTTGGCAATTTCCTGCAAAATGTCCTGATAAGCGGATTTCAGTTTTTCTAATTTTTCAATATCACTTAATTCTTTGACTTTAACGGCCATAAATCCTCCAAAGCTGAAAAAAAGAGTCTCGTTTTTACAGAGACCTGTTTTATGAAAACGAGATATTTTAATCAGATCAATCAGGCGCGGAGATGCGTCTGACGCCTTAATCGTGGCTAAAAAGTACAATATTTTTTTCAGAAAATCAATTCTTTTTCCTTGCATTACGGAAGCGAAATCCCTAAATTAAAAAATAAATTTGGAATGAACGGGAATGGCGATGGAAAAAATGAACCTAAAGGGGATGACGCTCTCTGAGCTTGAGCATTTTGTGAACGCGACCGGGATTGAGCCGTATCGGGCGCGCCAGATTTTTCAATGGATTTACAATAAGAATGCGACCTCATTTGAGGAAATGACCAATCTCAGCAAAAGTCTTCGGCAAAAACTATCTGAAAAAGCGGATATCCCCACACTTAAAATCCTTCGGTTAAATCGCTCAACCCAGAGCGGAACCGTTAAATTTCTTTTTCAATTACCCGATGGCGAAGCCATAGAAAGTGTTTACATGCCCGACGGCGGCCGCCGCACGGTGTGCGTGTCGTCCCAAGTGGGGTGTGCCCTGCGGTGCCGCTTTTGCCGAACCGGCCAAATGGGACTCAAACGCAACCTGCAGGTCTGGGAAATCGTGGATCAGGTATTGGCTGTGGAACGGGAGTTGGGCGTCCGGGTGACAAACATTGTGTTAATGGGAATGGGAGAGCCCTTTCACAATTATGAAAACGTCCTTCGTGCAGCCGAATTGTTTTCACACCCTGAAGGATTGTCCATCGGGCAGCGAAAAATTACCCTTTCTACCAGCGGGGTGGTCCCGGCCATCCGGCGCTTCACGCGTGAAAATCGACGCTTTAAGCTGGCTGTTTCCCTGAATGCCACAACCGATTCGGTGCGAAGCGACCTGATGCCCATTAATAAAAAATATCCGCTTTCCGACGTGCTGGACGCGGTGCGCGACTATTCCCGCGCGTCCCGCCATCGCGTGACCTTCGAATATGTGCTGATTGCGGGGAAAAATGATTCCGTGGACGATGCCCGCCGGCTCCGACGGCTGCTCAACGGTATCCGCTGCAAGATTAATCTGATTCCTTACAATCCCGCACTTCCGGAATTCCGCGCACCCGATGAAGAAACCATGAATCGTTTTATCCGGGAATTGCTGGATTTTCCGGCTCCGGTGACCGTACGCAGAAGCAATGGAGAGGATATTGACGCCGCTTGCGGGCAATTGCTCGTAAAAAATGAAGATTTTGTAAAAATTACTTGATTTTTTTAGATAAAGTTCTTAAGTTGCCCTGTAAAGCAGCTATTGCTAAGGTGTTTTTGGAATATTTTGTACCCGGGTTGGGGATGGGGAGTTGAAAATTGTGATACAACGGATCGATTTGTATTTTTGAAAAGGATGATTGGAATGAATGACTTCCTGCAAAATTTCCGAATGGCAAAATACAGATTCCTCTTACGGCCGCGAGATTATCTAAAGCTCTCCCATTACGCCGGAAGCTCGCTTCGCAGAGATTTTATTGATGTGTTCAAGGAAATCAGTTGCACGGAAAATGAAGTCTCCTGTAAATCCTGTCCCAAAAAGGGTGAATGTGCCTACTATCACGTGATAGAAGGCGGGGTTAAAAAGGACTACGGTGATCTGGCCAAACGCTTCCAAACGCCACCCAAACCCTTTGTTTTTGAACCTCCCCTGAGCCGAAAGACCTTCTACAGCATGAATGAGGATATTGCATTCGATCTTATTTTGATCGGGAAGGCCCTTGAGTATTTTCCCTATTTTGTGGCCACCATGCGCAAAATCGGTGAGATGGGGATGGGACGAAACCGCGGAAAATTTACCATTCGAAAAATCTTGGGTATAAATCTGAAAACGAATTATGTGGTCAGTGAGTATTCGTTTGCGCCATCAGAGGAATCGTTCGACCGGGATATTTCTGTTTCTTTGGAGGATATCTACAAAAAGAATATCTGGAAAAACAACGACCCGCTGGGAGGCGTGGAAGTTACATTTTTGACCCCCTTGCGGATGAAGCGCGTGGGATACACCAATTGGCATTTGTATTTTCGGACGCTGATTAAGAATATTCTGTCGCGTGTCTCAATCTTAAATTATTTCCACAATAATTATCCGGATTTGGTTGAATTCCCGGAGCTTGTTGAAAATGCCCGCAGTATTCGGATTTCAGAGGATAATTTGATCTGGGACGATTGGCGGAATCCCCGCAAGCGGGATGACTCAAACCACAAATTGGGCGGCTACCTGGGCGACATTTCTTACACCGGGAATTTGGAAGAGTACTGGCCCCTGCTCAAAATTGCAGAAATCTTGCACGTGGGAAAAAATTGCGGGTTTGGAATGGGACGAATTCTGGTGGAAGCCAATAAATAGACTCCGGACAAAGTCCGCGTGGGTTCATACGAACAGAATTGAGTTAGAGATTACGGGTTTTCGTTCGAACAGAACGCGGCTGTTTTTCGGCTGAAGCACGCGGGGGAGTCTTATTGCTAAAAGTTCGGAATGAGCGGCTCTTGAGCCGGAATTTATAAAAATGTGCCCAAACCGTTCTGTTTTGTTTTTCGCCACATGCCTGCAATATCCCGCTGGTACGGGTGATTGAAAGTACCCGGCCAGGACTCAATGACCAGCGAAATTTTTTGAAAGTCACCCAATTCAAATAAACTTTCCAACAGGCCCAGAACGGCCCCCCAGTGGGTCGGGTGCAAATGAAGAATTTTCCTGAAATCCGAAATGGCACCGCGGAAATCTCCCATTTCCTTCCTGACCCATCCCCTGTAATAGAAATATCTTGTTTTGGGCTGGACCAGTCGGATGAGCTGATTGAGAAGTTTGCTTGCCTGCGTGAGAAAATAGGTGCGGTTCTCAGGAACATGGGGCCAGATTTGCGAATAGCGTAAAAACACAACGGCCAGGGCCAGCTGGTACCCCGGATAATCGGGTTCCCGACGCATTTTTTGGCGAATTTTGTAGATTCGTTTTCGAAACTGGACATCCAGTGTGTCCAATTCACCCTTTGCCGCAATTTTAAATGTCAGATTGGAATGTCTGGAGAGCCGATGCAATTCCTGGATCGCCAGCGCATAAAAGGGCCGCCGCAATTGATGAATACCCTGAACCCTTTGCTCAGAATTTTTGCTGAGAAGCAGATCCGTAGTTACGCCGATTGGATCCGAAAGATTAGCTTGAGTAAACGGTTTTTCCTGGGGCATGGCGGCGACTCATTTTTTCAAGAATTTTTGCATGGATTTGCAAAACCTCCAAAACCTGCTTCATCATGACCTTGGAGGATTCGTAATCGGGTTCGAATACGCTGAACCCGTAATCAAATTTTCGTTTTTCATTGTCTGGGCCGGCAAGATAATTCAGTCTCTTGTTTAAACGATTTAAAATACCGGACATCTCGTAAAAGCCCGTAAAGGGAAGAATTATCCAGATCAGGCTGCGCGGCTTGTCCACATAAATCTGATCCAGTTCCCGGATTTCAGTCTGAATCGATTGGGTTAATTCGGCAACGGAAAGGTCAGGCACGCCCGTCTGTGTCCGAATGGCGATGAGTGAGAAGGATGACTGGAAACGCCTGGCTCGCCGAAACTCGCTTTCGACAAGTGAGAGAAAATCGTAGGGAGACTGAATAATCTGCTGCCAGAGGGGTCGTTTCCTGTCTCTGGATTCCTGCACCTCCCGGGTAACAGCCAGGGCCAGTTCAGCCATTTTTCTAATGTAATTCAGGGCCTGTAAGGTCCGCTGGTGCAGAAGCGCAAAAGGCATTTTATCCACGCTGATCAGGTACTTTGCTTGACCCGCCTCGCGGATCGGAATGTAAATGAGCCCCCGGTGTGACGCCTTTTTCCACTCGGAAAAAAGGGCGTCATTTTTGGATATGTCGGCTATGGAAAAGATTCTCTCCCCTTCTGAAATTCTTTTTAGAAAGGGGTTGGATTCCAGGGAAATAGCCTTCTTCTGGCCCGCCTCTTTTGCTTTTTCCGGAATCAGGGTGTGATCCTCTACCCGAAAGATTACCAATTCCTGCGCCCGGGTGATTCGGCTTACACTCTGGTAAAGGGCCCGGGTAAAATCCGGGCGTGATGTCAGAAACGATCGAAATATCTTGTACACCAGCGAAAAGGTGTATTCCTGGTTTCGAATCAACCGTTCCAGATTTTCAGATTTGATCCGCTGCTTTTGCAGTTCGCGGTGAAGCACCTCGGAACGTTTTTCTGACCGGGTCTGTTTAGTCTTCAGTGAAATTTGTTTGTCTTTTGTCTGGGTGTAATAAATGAAGAGGAGACCGAAAATGGCCAACATATCCAGAGTTGGCGGAACGGCATACCGCAGCCAGCTGGTAAGCGGACCGTTTGGAAAATAAAAGAAAAAATAGTGAGAAATCAAAAAGGCTGGAACTGCGGCCAATGCCGCCCAGAAAAATTTGTCCCTTTTAAGAAAAAGCGCTCCATAGACCATCCAAACCATGTAGAGATGATAAGAACCCAAAACCCTCCAGAAATGATCCGGTGTTCTAATGAGTGAAATCAACACAACGGACAGAGAGAATCCCGTGAGGAGAATCAAAATCTCCATCTGTGTGACAGATTTTTTTGGGGGTGCACTTGTTTTCATTCACATATTCGCACGTTTTAAGTCTTCTTTCAATCGGTCAGAATTGCGTTTCAATTCTTTGAATAAAATCCAAATCCGAGAAGGACTGGTTTGCGTCATCCGGATTATTTAATTCTTCAGCCGAATGAAACTCGTTTTCCAGGGATGAATCCAATGAATAAATCGGAATTAATTCATCAATTTGTGTAATTCTGAAAATTCTGAGAAGGGAGGGCTTCAATCCCAAAAGATAGAATGGACGGTTTTCACTATCCAGACGATCGTGCAGGGTAATAATAAAGGCAAGCCCCCTGCTGTCGATGCTTTCCACATTGGACAGATCAAAAATAAGGGTGCCCGAATGCGGAAGAACGGCCATCAGACTGCGGTAAACCAGTGGAACGGTTTTTTCGGTGAGACGAAGAAGATGCGGAAAGCCAATAATAACCCCGTCGGCGGATTCCCGAATGCGTGCTTCGAGCAATTTGGAATGAGGGGATTGTTTTTCATTGGTGTAGTAAATGGTTCGTGATGCCATAATTGCCTCTTTTTTACCCCGCTAATTTTATGAAATTTTCAGTACTTATTTGTTGCCGAAGTTGCTTTTTGCGCGTTTTAAAGAAATTGACCCAGAGGGTGGATTCAGCATGTGCTGTGCCCATATTTATTATCGGCAAAAAGAAAATGGACTTTAAAATTAATTGAAAATAATAAGTTATGGACAAAGATGTCGAATGACTAACCGCTGTAAAAAGGAGGGTGTAAATGAAAAGTCCCCGGTACGCCCAAAGCACCGGGGACTTTTGAAATATCAAACAGATGCGGTTATCGCAGGAAAACAAGTGTGCTGAGAATGAAAACAGGGATGAGAATGGCGATTGACCACAGCATGTAGCCAAAAAAACTGGGCATTTTGACGCCGTTTTCTTCGGAAATGGATTTGACCATAAAATTAGGGGCATTTCCAATGTACGTCATCGCGCCCATAAACACGGCGCCGGTCGCAATGGCTTGCAGGTACTCGTGATGTTCCGCAATGAGGCGTCCGACGGCGATGCTTTCAGGGATGCCCGCGTAGAACTTACCCAGCGCTGTACTGAAAAAGGTCAGATACGTTGGAGTGTTGTCCAGGAAGCTGGAAAGGGAGCCGGTGGCCCAGAAATAATGCCAGGGTTCCTTAACGGCCCGGATGAGGAAGCCGAGGTTTCCGCTTTCACCGGCACGCAGTAAAATGAGTGCCGGAACAATCGTGATGAAAATACCGGCGAATAAATAGGCCACCTCTTTGATGGGAAACCAGGTGAATCCGTTGTCCTTGTGTATTTGATGGGGTGTAAACCGAAAAGAAATCAATCCCATTAAAATCAGAAAGGCGTCGCGAATCAGGTCCTGTCCCTTGACCGGGATGCCGAGAATAGAAACCTCCCCCATGTGAACAAGCCCGCTAAACAGGACGCCTCCAATAATTCCGAGAAGCAGAAACCCGTTTGGCAAACCCCGAATTCGGAAGCGCTCTTTTATGCGCTCTTCTTTGTGTTCAGCCTTATTGTAACGGGTGATCACTTCATCAATTTCAATGTCTCCCTTTTCTTTGGTTCGATCGGTCAGGATAATCTCTTTGATGTGGACATCCAATTTTGAAAGCCCTTCTTTGCGATAGAAATAGGAATCGATAAGATAATATAGAATCAGCAAAATTGCTGAGACAAAGAACATGTCGGGAAAAATCTTAAATGTCCAAAAAAACGGGACCCCGTGTAAAAATCCAATAAAAAGCGGCGGGTCGCCAAGAGGAGTCAGTGATCCCCCAATATTGCTGACCAGGAAAATAAAGAAAATGATGGTGTGCATTTTTGCCTTTCGGATTCGATTAATTCGCAACAGGGGGCGAATTAACAAAACAGATGCTCCCGTTGTGCCAATCCATGAGGCAAGAAAGGTACCAACAAAGAGAAGCAGCACATTAAGTCCGGGGCTCCCCCAAAGAGCGCCCTGGATGAGAATTCCACCGGTCACCGTAAACAGGGACCAAAGCAAAATAATAAAAGGGATATAATCGCGGATAATGGTGTGAAGCAGCTCATGCCAGGCCTCTCCCTTAAAAAATATTAGAAAAGGAACCGCCAAAATAATTGCCCAGAGTGCCGAAATTTTTCCGAAATTGTGATGCCAGAAATCCGGGGCAAAGAGTGGAAAAAGTGCAATGGAAAGCAAAATGCCGGCAAACGGAATAATACTCCAGATGGGCAATTCGCTCCCCAATTTTTCTATTTCCTGTGCTTCCGATTCCTGTCCAAACGAAATGCCTGCCGTGCTTAAAACAACCAAAATGGCTATGAAAAACACCTGAAAAAAAATAGTTGAACGCTTCACCTGTTTTCCCTTTTGTTTGGTTCGGATTGCTTTGTTTTAAAAGTAAATTAAAATCACAAAAAATAAAAAGTTAGATTTACAAAGAAATTTCTAACCAATATAATTTTTTCAATTGAAAAAATCAATAGATTTTGTTGAGTTTATCGGCAGAAATTAAATTTTTTAATAGAGAAAAAACAATTAATGAGAAAATAGGAGTGTGTTCGGGGGGAGATTCCAATGAATTGGAGTGATTTTACAGGGGCTGACCTGCTCGTTGGACGTTTAATATCAACGCTTTTTGGTGGGCGGCAGACGCATTCAATAAAAAAATTTTTTCTTGAAGTGACGGAAAAAAATTCATATATTTCAGACAACGGAGTCTTAAAACTTGAATGGAGAAAACATGTTGTTTTCCAAAACATCATCCTACGGCATTCGAGCCGTTCTCTATTTAACTCTGCATGTGAATCGCCCCTTTGTTCTGATTCGGGAAATCGCCAGCGAGCTGGATATTTCATATCATTTTTTGGGTAAAATATTTCAGACACTCATTCAGGCCGGATTAATTATTTCATACAAAGGGCCAAACGGCGGCGTAAAACTTGCCCGAAAACCAACGGACCTTTTTTTGATTGATGTTATCCGGGCCATTGACGGGGCGGATTTGTTCAAAAAATGTGTCATTGGTTTAAATGAATGTTCCGATAGTCATCCCTGTCCGCTGCACCAACAATGGTCGGCAATCCGTTCGAAAATTTATGAAATGCTGAGCAAAACGAATTTTTCACAATTGGCACAAAACACAGCGACCTTTAATTTTCGCATTAAAAATGAAAAAGCAGAAGAAAACAGAGCAGATCGAAAAAGATAGAGAGAACTATGGAGAAAGAATCTCAATCGGACGCACGGGAAAAAAAGGACGGGGGGAAAATTACAAAAAGGGGGTTGAGGGGGCGGCTGGATGCTTTGGATGGTCAAAAATTAAGGCTGTCCGTACAAATAATTTTTATGCTGGCCACACTTTACACCGGTTGGCGGTTTGTAGAATTTGTTCACTATTTGCGTTTCGGGGGGACGCCCGTCACACGCCCGCCCGGCGTTGAAGCTTTTTTGCCCCTGAGTTCGCTGATCAGCCTGAAATATTGGATTCTGACTGGCATCTACAATTCCATTCATCCGGCCGGACTGGCCATTTTTATTGCCATTTTGTTGATGGGAATTTTGCTGAAACGCAGCTTTTGCACGTGGGTGTGTCCTATCGGTTTTTTGTCGGAATACCTGTGGAAGACCGGCCGCAAACTTTTCGGCCGGAATGTGATGCTTCCCAAAATTCTGGACTATCCCCTGCGCAGCATCAAGTATCTGTTGCTCATTTTTTTCGCCTGGGGGATTCTGGTCAAAATGAGTGTGTTTGTTCTTCGCTCGTTTATTTACAGCCCCTACAACAAAATTGCAGATATCAAAATGCTCATGTTTTTTGAACATCTCTCGAGTTTTTCATTCTGGGTGCTTGTTGGGCTGGTGGTGCTTTCGATCCCCATCAAAAATTTCTGGTGCCGGTACCTTTGTCCCTACGGGGCACTGCTCGGTTTTTTAAGCCTTTTCAGTCCCGTAAGGATCACGCGCAATCCCGAAACCTGTATCGATTGCGGCCTGTGTACAGAAGCCTGTCCGGCCAACATTCAGGTGCACCGGCTGAAGCGTGTGCGTTCGGATGAATGTACAACCTGTCTGCGGTGTACGGCGGTGTGTCCGGTGGAAAACACGCTTGATTTGCGATTGCCGGCTAAAAGAAAGCCAATCCGGCCGTGGGTCTACGCGCTGGCCATCGTACTGACCTTTGTGGTTGTAACCGGCCTAGCGCGTCTGACCGGGCACTGGAAAAATAAAATCTCCACGCAGGAATACCGTGCGCGGCTGCAAGAAATTAATCAGCCCATTTACAATCACACGGGAGAATAAACCAATCATCCAAAAAACCGAGGAAAAGAAAGTGGTTATATTAGGAAAAACAAAAATAAAAGAAATGCTGGATGCGTATCCGAATTTGAAGGATATTTTAATTGAAGTGTCGCCCCGGGCCAAAAAACTGAACAACAAGTTGGTGTACAATACGGTGGCCAAATGGGCCACAATCAATGATGTGTCGAAGTTTCTGGATATTTCGGTTTGTGAGCTTCTCCACCGTTTGAATAAGGAGATTGGAACAGAGGAACAGTTGTACCAGCAGTTTCCGGACTGTATTTCTGAGAAGGGTACTCCCCTGCCGGAGAAGAAACCGGCATGGGTGGATGCGGCGAAAAGGGTTGTTGTGATGGATGTGAGAGACCGGGATGATTTTTTTCTGCCGGAGGTGATGAGACAGGTCAAACACCTGGTGCCGGGAGAAATTCTGACGGTTATTAATTCGTTCGATCCGGTTCCGCTGAAAAATATGCTTGCCGAAATGGGGTATGAGTTTTTTACCGAGGCGGTCACCGGCGAAGAATTTCACGTTGCCATTCATACGGTTCAATCTCCAGAAGAGCGTGTCAAACACTGGAAATCATACAAAGAAAGCTTTGAAGTGATTGATGTCCGGGGCTGGAAGGAAGACCCGTTCAGTGCGATTCTAAAGAAGGCGCAGGATGTGCCGGTAGGGGACGGATTCCGGCTGATTCAATATTTTGAACCGGTTCCCCTCATCAACATGCTGCTTCCGCTGGGTTTTGAATCGGTAACGGAAAAGGTGTCGGGCGTTGAGCACCACGTGTATTTTTGCCGGGTGAAAAAGCCGGCCCGCCGGTACGAAATTGGAGAAGACGGTCGAATCCCTCTGGTTATTCAATCCGCCACTCCGGTGGTGTACCCGATTTTGATGCAGCTTCTGAAATCATCCCGGCTGATGGAGCACATTAAGGTGGAGGAACTCAAGGTTTGGCAGCAGACCGAAAAGCACATGGGATGGGTTGTGAATGGCCGGGCCGACATTACATTTTCGGCCGTTGTGGCGGCTGTAAAATTGTTCCAGAACGGGGCCGACATCAGGATGGCGTCCATCGATATCTGGGACAATTTTTATGTCCTCACCCGCGGCTATCGTGCCGATTCATTTGATGATCTGAAAGGGCATGTCATTCATGCGCCGCTTTTTAAGAATGCACCCCCTTACGCCATTACATCCTATCTGATGCAGGCACTTGGATACAATCCGGATGACTTTGTCTTTGAATTTGGTCAGCCTTTTGGGCGGCCCGAGGAAATCCGGGATAAGTTTATTTCGGGGGAGGCAGACACCGTCTTACTCCGCGAACCGGAAGCCAGCCAGGCGTTGTATGCGGTGGGCGATCAGGCCAGGATGTCGTTGTCGTTCAGCGACCTGTGGCAAAAAATTCACCCCGAGTTGGGAAATTTGCCCAATGCCGGTGTGCTTTTTAAAGGCGAATTTATTCGAAACCATCCGGACGTGGCGGAAGTTTTTATGGAAGAACTGGAAGCGGCTATTGTGTGGGTGAATGCCCATCCGGGTGAGGCGGCGGCACAGGCCTTTGAAATTATGGGCCAGCCGCGGGAAGCGGTGGAGCTTTTTCTGAAACGGGTGAATTACGATCACCGAAATGTGGACGACGAGGATGTTCAGCGGAAGATCACAGCATATCTTTCGGTTTTGAATGATAAAAAGGTGATTAAGCTCAAAAACGGGATTGAAGACGTCCGCGAGTTAATGCAGTGGCGTTTGTGAGATGAGTCTTGTAAAAGAGTGCCCGGCACGTTCGACGTGCCGGGAACGTAATACAAGGGACTTAAATCGTTCTTAATAAATCTTAAGGAGGGAAAAATGCACACAATTGTAAGGTGGTACATTCGAACCAGTGTTTTCTTTCTGGCAGTGGGACTGGTACTGGGAATTGCAATGATTATTCAGAAGGAATTGTTCGGTACATTTCCGGATCAACAGCTCATTACCGCCCATACGCACGTCATTCTGGTGGGGTTTGTTATGCTGATGATCATGGGTGTGGCGCAATGGATGTTTCCGCGGCCGCTGAAGGATGACACCCATTACAGTCCCGACCTGGCCCGCGGCGTGTATTATATGGTTTCATTTGGCGTGTTTCTGCGAACGGCAGCCGAAATTGTGTCGGCTTATGCCAGCGGCTTGCTCTGGCACTGGGCCATTGTTGTTGGAAGTGGCCTGGAGGTCTTGGCGATGGTCCTGTTCTTTTACAATAACTGGACCCGCATCCGGGCAACCGGAAGCGCCATTCGTGAGGCAAAAGGAGAGAAATTCTAAGAACCGATGACCACCCGTGAACTGAAAAAGGTTTTTCCGGATGAATACGGCGCCTGGGCCATGTGGATTGTCCCGTTTTTAACGGGTGCCCAGGCAGCCCACGTCTGGAATCTGAAAACCGTTCTCTGGTTTCTCTTTTTAACACTTTTTTATGTTTTGAAAAACCCCTTTATGGAATGGGCCGTGAAGAATCCCTCGGTGCTGCGCATGCATCCTGAAAGGCGCAGCATGATCCTGATTTCATCCGCATTTCCGCTTCTGGTTTTGGGCGGAAGTGTCTGGTTTTTTCTGGAGTCAGATGTGCGCTCTGCAATTTTTGTAGGCGGACTGGCGGGCTTTCTCGGGCTGATCTATATTATTCTGGATATGAAGAAGCGGGGCCGCTCTCTGTTTGGACAATGGATTGGTGTCTTTCTGCTGACTCTGGCGGCCCCTGTTACAAGCCTGGTGCTGGGAGGCGTTTTCAGTCGATGGGTAATTGCCGTGTGGCTGGTGAACAGTCTCTATTTTGCACACAGTATTTACACCGTTCGGGGATGGATGAACAGCCGGAAACGCGGCGCGGCGCGACAATCCGTCTGGACATTATTTAGGCCGCTTTTTTTGTACTGGGCGCTGGTACTCGGCTTACTGGCCGGGGCCATTCTTCTGGAATGGATTCCCGGGGTCTGGTGGATTCTCTCCGTCCCTACCACACTTTTTCTCGGAGTCTTTACAGCGGGGCTTTTTCGCAAAATTACCATCCGGCAAATTGGGTTCCTGGAGGTTGCCCACACACTGGTTTTTGTCATTCTTTTTCTGATTTTGATCCCGTAGCAAATGGTTATGTGCCCTGTGCTTCTGCTTTCGGTCCCCGACTCGTACCAAGACCCGTGTGTGTCAAATGAGGCGGGAAGCAGGGGGGCGGGTTAAAAGGCGGCTGTGCCCCCTTTTCAAAAAGGCCACTTTTCCCACAAAAAAACAAATAAAACCCAAAAAGAGTTTTGAAATTTGGAGGCCGATTGAATTTTGGGCTCATTTTCACTTTTTCATTTCCCTCTGCAAAATAGTTCTCCCTTAAAAATATGATTGCAATTTCAGACAAAAAGTTTTAAGTTATTTTAAGTTCTTTAGAACAAGGTTCAACCGTCTCAGAGAAACCTGATTTTTGTCTGGCAGCATTTTTAAAAAGAACATCCCCGAAAGATGTTATGCACGAGTATGCGTGGCACCTTGTTTTTGAATGTAATAGCGTTTATATTTGCCCAAATGCTTGTCTGCGAAAAAAACAGTATGTAAGCCACTCCAACACCCTTGAATATTATGAGTCAACAGATTTCACACATCAGACCATCGGAAAAGGCGCAGGATTTTAGCAGGGTTTTTTCTCGTGTGTGGCGCGTGCCTGACCGCGCGGCCCTTCTTTCGGAATATGTAGCAGCCATTGGACACCTTTTCCCCGGCTTGCCCATCTGGGTATGGCGCAAAACAGAAGACGGCGACTATGCGCTTCAGTTTGTACAACCCGATGACCATCCCCGGAACGAGCGGAAGAGGCCTAAAGATCCCTCGCCTGCCGTAAAAAAGGCTGCCGAAACGGGTCAACCTGTCTGGTTGCAATTCGAGACCCAAGCCACCTTCGGGATTTATTGGAAACCTGTTATGCCCAATCTTCAGGGAGAAATTGTTCTCCCCCTGACAGACGAGGTGATGCTTGATATTCTGCTTGTTTCAGGAGCAGCCATTTCCCGGACGGATTTCGATTTTTTATGGATTTCAGCCACTCAATTTGCCTCCCATTACCGCAGCCTGGGTTATCTTAAAGAAAAAGACGATCGGTTGAGGGAATTGGAGATTCTCAATCGTGTAACGTCTTTTTTAAATCTTTCAGATTCAGTTGATGATTTCTTTGAAAATTTATATCACGAAATTAAGCGTTTCTTTGTCTGTGATACCTACTATCTGGGTACGTATAATAAGGATACACAAGAAATTACACTTGAGTTGTTTATTGATGAGGATTTTGTCAGCAGGAAGAAGACGTTTCCCATTCAAAAACTGGGCTTTATTCGGTATGTTATTGAACAAAAGAAAATGCTGTTTATTAAAGATTTCAACAAAGAAATTGACCATCTTCCGGTACGGCCTGTTTTTTATGGCAAATTGAAAAATTCCGAATCCTGGCTGGGTATCCCCCTGTTAAAAAATGGAGAAGCCGTTGGAATTATGGCCTTTGCCAGTTACAGGAAGGGAACATTTAGGGAAACACAGCTCCCTATTTTAGTGGCTCTGGGTCAATTGGTTACGTCTATTCTTTCACGGATTCAAATGCAGGAGAATATTCGTTCGGCTCGTGAGAAGTACGAGTCGCTTTTTCAGAGCCTCACCAAGGGTGTCGCTTTAACCGATGGCAATGGAAATATTCTGGAGGTGAATCGCGCCCTTTTTCGGATTTTTCCGGCTGAAAAACTTCGAACGGGGCAGCCTTTGGAGGCCGTTTTTTCAAAACGCTCCCATCAAATAGAATTTCGAAAGAAGCTTTCCCTCGGACGGGCTTTCAGTGCAAATATTCAACAGAGACTTTCGCCGGATGAAACCCTTTCAATCAAATATTCAGGGACGCCCCTTTTGCTGAAAGGCTCTCGGCACTGGCTTCTTTGGTTCGACAATCAAACGGGCGAGGTGGCCCGCGAGCAGCTTTTGCTGACATTGTACCAGAACAGTTTCCGGGTTCAACAGGCAAAAACGGAAAAACAAATCTTCAGGGCAGCGGTTTCAGGCCTTAAGCAGTCGGGCTACCACACGCTGATGTTGGTTCTCGATCCCGCCCGGCAGGTGTTTCATGTGGTGGCTCATTCCTTTTCTCCCGAGGAATTTCTGGCCTTTCCATTGGTTCGAAAAACGCTGCCTCGTTCAATTGAATTGGGCGTAGACGATTTTCAGGCTTTGGGTCAGGTTTTAAAAACAAAAGAGCCTGTATTTCGGGAAGATGTGGTTGAGCATCTCTTGGAAAATTATCCGCGGCATGTTTTTGAATCGGTCGTGCCGGGGTTTAAGAAGCTTCATATTTCGCGTTCGCTGACCATACCTATTTTGAGCGGCAAAAAGATTGTGGGGGCGTTTGTGCTTTTTGGGGATACGATTCAACCAGAGGATGCCCGAATTTTCCAGATTTTTGCCACATCCATTGCTATTGCACTCGAGCGGACAGGGATTCAAAGGGAAATTGAAGCCTCCGAAAAGAAGTATCGAAAAACCCTGGAAAAAGTGGGTACCGCACTTTTTGTAACCGACTGTGTTGGAAAAATTCAATCCGTAAACGCGGCCGCGCGAAAACTTCTCAACCGTACCGTTGAAGAGTTGATTGACCGCCCGATTACATCTCTGGTGGTGGAAAAGGAGTTCCTTGCCGCTCAGCTGAAAAAGATTGGCAACCGGGGGCTGTCGATGGGAGACATCCATTTTCTGTCACAAAACAACGAAACCATACCGGCCGCACTTTCAGCAACTGCATTTCGCGTTCAGAGTGAAAAAATTGTGGAATGGATTGCCTGGGATCTTCGCCCACAAAAACGCCGCGAAGCCGAAATTTCCCGCAAAAACAAAGAGCTTGAAACCCTGTACCGAATTGCCGGTCAAATTAATCGTTCCCGTAATCTTTCAGACGTTTACCAGAACCTGGTTCAGGAGATTGTTCAGCTCTTTCAAGCAGATTCTGTGGGGATTTATTTTATTGGTGCAGACAAAAAATTGCACTATCGCTATGGCACAGGAACCACCCCTGAGTACATTCGTGAAGTGGATCTGCTGAATGTGGGGGAAGGCCTGGCAGGTTGGGTGGCAAAATACAAAAAACCTCTCGTTGTTCCGGATATTTCAAAAGAACCCCGCCTGACCCGGAAAATTGTACTGAAATCCGGTTTTCGCTCCTATGCCGCTGTTCCCATTTTTGCGGGGAAAAAAGCCATCGGAACCCTGGGTCTTCTAACACGGACAAGCCGGGTGTTTAAACGATATGAGATTAAATTACTGCAAACTATTGCCAGTGATTTGGGAATTGCTTTTGAAAAATACAATTTGACCCGGCAGTTGGAAGAGGCCAGCGAGCGGTATAAACACCTGTTTCAGGAGGCTTTTGATGGGATTGTTCTTCTGAATCTGGATAATTTCCATGTGGTTGAAATAAATCATTCGCTGATTGAACGCCTCGGCCTTTCGGATCGGGGGATTGAAAACATCTATTTCCCGGATTTGGTTGTTTCCAAGGATCGCGCAAAAATCACGTCTTATCTCCATACGATTTCTGGACAGAACGAAATGGAAATTCTCAGACTTCACATGCAGAAAAAAGGAGGGGGTGAGTTTATTGCCGATATTAACGGGGGCGCCTTGCATTTTCAGAATGGTCGGTATGGAATGCTGATGATCCGGGATGTAACCAAACAGGTTGAATTGGAAAATCGGCTGCGCCTTTCCGAACAGTTGGCGGCTGTGGGAGAATTATCGGCAGGAATTGCCCATGAAATTCGAAATCCGTTAAGTGCGATAAACACGGCTGTGGGCCTGATGAAAATGAATCCCGAGATTCCCAAAGAAGATTCCGAGCTTTTGCGCATCATTTCGGAGGAAAGTAAACGACTGGAATCGGTTGTTTCCGAATTCATTCAGTTTGCACGGCCGCAGAAACCGAATTTCCAGTGGTATCCATTGGAAGGTCTTGTTTACGATAGTGTTCGCATGTTTAAAGAAACGGAACGGTCCATTACCTTTCAATTGAAAGCAGAAACCCATTTGGGCGAATCGTATTTTGATCCGTACCTTATCCGGCAGGTTCTGATTAATCTGATCAAAAATGCCATTGAATCCATCCAAAGGGCGCACAAACGCAAGGGGAAGATTTTGGTGTCGCTTAAGAAACGGTTGCTTAACGGCCGGAATTATGTCCAGATTTCTGTTGCGGATAATGGTATTGGAATTTCTTCCGAAAAGATAAAGAGTATATTCCAGCCCTTTTTCTCTACAAAAGAAAGCGGCCTGGGTATGGGATTATCCATCTCACAAAAAATTATTCAGCAACACAATGGGTTTTTAACGGTGGAGAGCACAGTTGGAAAGGGAAGTACCTTTCGCTTTTTGTTGCCTCAAATAAAAAGTCCCAAAGATATGGAATGATTTTTTACTGGCGGAGATAAAAGGACCAAAGAGCCGCATTCAGCGGCCGAAGCGCAAATTACCCGTGGTTGGGATAGAAAGGGAACTAAATGACCATGAAAAATCAGCGCATGCCTGAGGTTCTCCTGGTGGAGGATCAGGATAACGTCAGGCGCGTGATATCGACGCTTTTGAAGAGAAACGGCTATGCGGTCTCAGAAGCCTCAGAAGGGGCGGAAGCCATTGCAAAGTTAAGGAAGAGAAAGTTCGACCTGGTTATTACCGACTTGCGAATGGAGCCTGTGGACGGAATGGAGGTGCTGCGCCGGACAAAGGAAATCAGTCCTGAGACAGAAGTCATTGTTGTAACGGCATTTGGTACGGTCGCCGGCGGCGTTGAGGCCATGAAACTGGGGGCGTACGACTACATTCAGAAACCGGTTGACAATGAAGAATTCCTTTTGATTATCCAGCGCGCCATCGAGAAAAAAGAACTGGCGGCCAGGGTAGAACAGCTGCAGCACGATCTTCGGGAAAAATACCGTTTTGAGCAGATTATTGGTCAATCGGAAAAAATGATTGAAGTCTTGAAGATAATAACCCAGGTTGCGGAAACCGATAGCACCGTGCTCATTATGGGAGAAAGCGGAACCGGAAAAGAGCTGATTGCCCGCGCCATCCATGAAAACAGTCCAAGAAAAAACAACCCCTGGGTAGCCGTCAATTGTGGGGGATTAGTCGATTCTCTTCTGGAAAGCGAGTTGTTTGGGCATGTCCGGGGAGCCTTTACCGGGGCCTCAAAAGATAAAATCGGTTTGGTACAGCAAGCCGATCGGGGCACGCTTTTCCTGGATGAGGTCTCTGAAATGAGTCTGGCCACGCAGGTAAAGGTTCTTCGCTTTCTCGAAAATGGCGAAGTTCGCCGGTTGGGAGATTCCGAATCCACCCATGTGGATGTGCGTTTGATTGCTGCCACCAATAAGGACTTGCGCCAGGAAGTGGAAAAACAGACCTTTCGTGAAGATCTGTTCTATCGCCTTCACGTAATCCCCATTATTTTGCCTCCTCTAAGGGAGCGAAGAGATGATATTGAGCTCCTTGCTTATCATTTTTTGGAAGAATTTAATCGGAAATTGAACAAATCAGTTAAGGGCTTCTCGAAGCGCGCGTTGGTTTTGTTGAAAAACTATTCCTGGCCGGGAAACATTCGGCAACTTCGGAATGTGATTGAACGCATCGTGGCCCTTAGCCAAAGCGATAGAATCGGCCCGGATGATTTGCCGTTCCGGAGTGCAGACCAGGAAATTTTTCAGAGCTTGGGAGCAAAAGGGGAAATTATTCCTCTGGAAGAATTGGAGAGGCGCTACATTCAAAAGGTAATGGAACAGGTGGGTGGAAATCAGAAACAGGCGGCTGCTTTACTGGGAATTTCACAAACAACGTTATGGAGAAAACTCAAATCCTGAAACGCGGATGATGAAACATCCTTTGAAAAAACAAGTCCCTATCTTTCCCGGATGATTTCATATTGAAAGATGAATACATTTCATTTTGAACCTTTTCTCATTTCCTCAGAACACGATTGAATCAAAACAATCCCTGTACGCCGTTTAAAAGGCCAATTTCCCTGCACAAGAGGAACCGTTTTGCATCTTGGAATGATTTTTGAAGTTATTTTGTTTTTATGAGGGGTCTTGGCCCGTGGAAAGGTGCGAGAAATTAAAAAGAAGTGGCCAATTTTTCCGCAGGCAAAATAAAAACCGAGGAAGGATTCTCCTTTGCCTCCCGACATGCTGAGAGGGGTTTTTTGATCGTGCTGGATGCCGGCTGCATAAAGATAACGGATTTTGGGAGATGGGGAATGCGGAACACCTCGGAGGAAGGACCTTCGAGTGAATGTATTGGTTGCCGAAGATAATAAAAATGCAATGATTGCATTGTCGATCGGGTTGAGTCGCCTGGGATATGCGGTTACAACTGTGGCAAATGGACTGGAGGCGATTCAGGCACTCGAGCAAGGGAATTTTGATCTGGTCATTACGGATTATCGAATGCCGAAATTAGACGGTGCAGGCTTGGTGAGGGTTGTTCAGACGAAGTATCCCGGTTTGCCGATTTTGGTCATTTCCGCGTATGATTTGCGGGATGTCCGGAAAAAGTTTAAGAAAAGCGAAAATGTCTATTTTTTATCGAAACCCTTTGAATTAAGCCAGTTAACTGAAACGATAGAGCGGATCAGAATCAAATAGAATGGATGATGAACAGGTGAAACCGAAACTATTACTGGTTGAAGACAATAGTGATCATCAGAAAATTATTTCGCGGCACCTCAGCAAATGCGACGTTAAGCTTACGTCGAGAGGCTCTATCGGATTGGAGGCTCTTCTGAGAAGTCAATTTGATTTGATCGTTGTGGATTATGATTTGGGCGATATGAACGGCATAGATTTTGTGCAGCTGGTTCGGGGGCAAAATATTCACACCCCGATTTTAATGATCTCCTCTGTTGACCGGATTGAACTTGAAATCCAGGCGATTTCTTCAGGAGCAAACTTTTTTATGTCAAAGAGCCGGCTGTGGAAGAATCAACAAATGCTGTCAAAGGTGGTTTTCGAAATGATGCGTCAATTCTGCAGACGCGACCAAAACGGAAACTATCAATGTGACTATTTGGAATCTCCTGAAAACAGGGGGGATTTTACGGCTGGTGCTTGGATTGATCTCCTGAGAAATACGGACCAGTCACTGGTTATTCTTAATCAAAATGAAGAAATTATATTCTGGAATGAAAAGGCAATTGAGATGTTTGGATTACCCCAGTTCCGGGGACAAACATTGCCCCTGGATCGGTTGATGCCTATCGAAAGCATACGGGACATTCGAAAGGAAATGGCTTCTATCTCGGAAAAGAGGGGCCGCGTCGGAAATTGGTCCGGGAAACTCACAATGGAATTCAGAAAAGACAATTTGAAGTTGAATATTATTTCAATAAACGGGGGACCGGGAAATACTTATACGATCTTTCTCGGAACACATCTTATTGAAAAAAAAGAAAGGCTGACAGAAATATCGGACGCATTGATTGTTTAGTGAAACTTTTTTAGTTTGTTCAGATAAAAGAAAAAGCTCCGATAAAAAAGAGTATAAACGTCTCAAAAAATAAGTGGTGGTGAAAGATGACTTTAGTAGATACCGTAAGAGGTGAATCCGTAATGAACCTGAAACAGGAAAAACACATCGACGACACATTGTTGGAATTGTTCATTTTGGATGAAAAAGGATTTAGCCCGGAAAAACGAAGCGAAATAGAAGCCCATCTTCAGCATTGCCAGCAATGCCGGGAAAAAATGGCCAAATTGAAAATGTTTTATGATATTCTGGAAGAGGAATTACAGAATCCGATTTCGGAAAATGCCTACAAAATATTGAAGAGGATGGATTTGAAAAAATAGTTGACAAAATCAAAATATTGCACTATATTTAGCAGTCCAGTTGAAAATCAACTGGATTTTTTTTGTCTTTAAAATGTGACAATGACCTAACTTCTATTATAACAATTAGTTAGGGAATGTTTTGCAGCAAACAAGAAGAAAAAAGGGAACCGTTTGGAACTAAATAGGTACAATTTACGTAATTCATTAAAAAACAATCTGGGGTTTTCGAATTTGCGTCTATTGATAGTTAAATAAAACAAATGTTACGGGAGGTGACACATAACAATGGAAAAGAAACAGAAATTTTTTATGTCCAGATACAAGACATTGTTTTTAGCAACGACGATATTTATTTTTTCGGTGTCGATGTTGGGGTTTACGGCGAAGTATTTGTATATGACCCGCTACGACCAGCAAATCCAGTCGCTGGAAAGGTCGTTAATGGATTTGAAGGCGGCCATGAATGTGGATTCAATCCGGCAATTCAATATTGAGAAGGTTATGAAAATTATTGACAAGCATAACAAAAATCTGCCGTCAAATTTAAAATACGAAATTGCCAATGAGATCTACAATATGAGCATAAAATACCCCAATCTTTCCGTGGATTTGATTTGCGCGGTCATTTCACAGGAAACCGGCAACACCTGGGATCCCGGGGCCACGTCCAAAGCAGGTGCGCTTGGGTTGATGCAGATTATGCCCATGACGGGTATGTTCCTGGCGTCATACGAACGTATTAACTGGACAACGCCAGAGGATGTTCTTTACAACCCGATCGACAATATTCGGCTGGGTTGCCGGTATCTGTCAGCCTTAATTGACACGTACGGGCTGGAGGGCGGTATTGCGGCCTACAACGGGGGAGAGCGCAAGGCGGCCGAATGGCTGGCAGCCAACAAGGCCAAAGGCATCCTGTACAAGGAAACAGAGGATTATGTGCCTTCGGTGCTAAAATACAGCGAGCTGTATAAAAAATCCCAGATGTAATAGGCTTTTACACATTTTGCAATTGCGAAAAAGCTCCGATCCATTTATCGGAGCTTTTTTCTATCTGGAAAGAAATGGACGGGTTCATAGCAGGCTGAAAGTCGTTCTATTAAAAAATGAATAAAATTTCATTGTTTTTTTAAGAAAATAGGGCTATATTTGTTTCTTATGATGAAATTGTCCGACGGAAAGAAACCCACACGTGTCTTTGCAATGATATGAGCAGAGTGAAAATTGCTTTATGAGTGCAAAAAAACAGAAAAAGAAAACCGATTCCAATGGGAAAGAAATGCCATTTTTGGCCCATCTGGAAGAATTGCGGTGGCGTCTTCTTAAAAGCGTTATAGCCGTTTTTGTAATGGTCCTCATTGCTTTTCCTTTTTCGAACCAGCTTCTGGAAATATTAACCTACCCGAACAACCGAATGCCGAATCCGCCCAAACTCATCTTTTTGCATCCAACCGGAATGCTCATGGTTCGGTTCGGAATTGCCATAGCCGCTGGCATCATCATGGCGCTTCCTGTGATTTTTTACCAATTTTGGAAATTCGTGGCGCCCGGGCTGCTTCCGCGGGAGAAAAAATTTGTCTGGCCGATAATTATTTTTTCAACGATTTGTTTCCTTCTTGGAATTGTATTTGCCTATTTTGTGATGCTCCCGTTTATTCTGCCCTTTTTATACGGATTGGGTACCGAGTCGATCCGGCCCACAATCAATATAAATGATTACATTGGTTTTGTTTCGAGGATTATTTTGGTGGCCGGAATTATTTTTGAGTTACCGGCCCTTTCTTACTTTCTGACGAAAATTGGCATTTTGCGACCTCATTATCTAAAAAAATACAGACGATATGCCGTGGTTATTGTGTTTGTGGCGGCCGCTATTTTAACACCGCCAGACCCGGGAAGCCAAATATTGATGGCCGTTCCCTTGCTCCTTTTATATGAGGTCAGTGTGTGGATTTCGGTTGTGGTTTATAAAAATAAGGCCAAAAAGGCGGCATTAAAAAAGAATTAAATCGGGGGAAAACCCTTCCGGGTTGCTTTGAACATTTGGAATGCATCAGGAGAATCCCGGGGGGACGATTGAAATAGAAAATATTATATCGTATTGAGAGATGTTCGGAGGAAAACAATGGCAATAAAGCCCGATCGATGGATCAGAAAAATGGCTCTTGAAAACGGAATGATTGAGCCCTTTGCCGACCGACAGGTAAGAAAAGGCGTGATTTCTTATGGTGTTTCGTCCTATGGCTATGACGTACGCATCGCAAATGAGTTTCGTATTTTTACGAATATTAATACGACAATCGTCGACCCCAAGGATTTTGATTCCCGGTCGCTGGTGGAATATACCGGAGATGTGTGCGTTATTCCCCCCAATTCATTTGCCCTGGGCCGATCGGTTGAATATTTCCGAATTCCACGAAATGTTATGACCATTTGCCTGGGAAAATCCACGTATGCACGGTGCGGCATTATTACAAATGTAACCCCCCTGGAACCCGGCTGGGAAGGCTTTGTGACGCTTGAAATTTCCAACACAACGCCTCTTCCTGCAAAAATTTACGCAAATGAAGGCATTGCACAGGTTCTGTTTTTTGAAAGCGATGAGAACTGCGAAATTTCATACGCGGATAAAAAGGGGAAATATCAAGCACAAACAGGCGTAACCTTACCAAGGGTTTCCTGAGCAGTTTCGAACAGGAATAGCGGGGAATTGATAGCCTTAAGCATGGGATGTTCAGTTTATGAAGGAAGACAGTCAAGATAACGGATGGGCAGATCTTCACATACACACCACGTGGTCCGATGGGGTCTTCTCACCCGAATACATGGTTCAAAAAGCCGGAGAAATTGGGTTGCGGGCCATTGCCATAACGGATCATGATGCCTTGCGGGGTATTGATGAAGCGACAAAAGTTGGCAACGAAATGGGTATCGAAATTATTCCGGGGATTGAACTCAGTACGACAAACGGTATTCATGATGTTCATATTCTGGGGTATTTTTTTGATCCCCACAACGAAGATATATTGGAGTATGTGCGCTTTTTTCAGGAAGAAAGAATTAAGCGTGCCAAAAAAATACTCGACAAGCTTTGGAAAATGGGCATTCGATTAAATGCAGAGGTTGTTATTTCGAGCGCGGGCCATGGAGCAGTAGGACGTCCCCACATTGCCGATGCCCTAATGGAAGAGGGATTCGTCCTTTCGTATGATGAAGCATTCTACAAATACATTGGGGACGGGAAACCGGCCTTTGTGGAAAAACCAAAAATATCGCCCGTCGAAGGAATTGATCTCATTCACAAGGCGGGGGGGCTCACCTTTCTGGCCCATCCGGGAATGGACTTGACGGATACCGAAATCTTTCAGGTGATGAAGCAGGGCCTCGACGGTCTGGAAATTCTTCACCCCAAACATTCTGACGAGAAGGTCAATTATTTTTATAAATTTGCCAGCGACCATCGGCTGCTGGTATCGGGAGGCTCCGATTGCCATGGAAACCGGAAAGGAGAGATGATGATGGGAAAGTTCAATGTCCCTTATAAATTTGTTGCAGAGATGAAAAAGGCTCTTCAGTTATTGCGCGCAGCGGGCTCCAACTTGAGTTGAATAAATACAGAATGATTCAATCCGGCAAATTGCAAATACATACGGTAGTCGTCGGTCCGTTTTCCGTGAATTGTTATCTGGTTCATCCCCAAAACAGACCGGAGACGGCCATCATTGACCCCGGTGGTGACGAAGATCTTATTTTTATGGAGATTCAAAATCTTCGATTAACTCCCCGGCTTATTCTGCTTACGCACGGGCATATCGATCATTTGTTGGCGGTACAGGCACTGAAGCATCGGTTTCAAATTCCTGTTCTGGCCAATGAGAATGAAAAGGAGTTTCTGGCAAACCTGGCTCTGCAGGGTCAACTTCTTGGCCTTTCGAGTCCACCGGGGTTTGAGGTGGATCGCTGGGTTTCTGAGCCCGAAGAAATTGCGCTGGGACCGATCCATTTGAAAGTGATTGACACTCCCGGACACACACCGGGAAGCTGCAGTTATGTGGGACCGGGGGAGGTATTCGTCGGCGACACCCTTTTTGCGGGGTCTATTGGTCGCACGGATCTGCCGGGCGGCGATTATCAAACTCTTATTGATTCGGTTAAAAATAAATTATTTGTTTTACCGGATGATTTTGATGTGTTTCCGGGTCACGGTCCCCGAACCACTATCAGAAACGAAAAGCGATTTAACCCGTTTGTTAGAGGCAACTCATGAAAGAATTTTTTAGCTCCCTGATCGATCGGAAAAAAACAATTCACACTTCAGAAAAAGTACTCACCGTCGAGGACATACGAAGCAATGTCCTTGTGGATGCGTATCTGAACGGGGCTGACTCACACATGGAGGGCTGTTCCTGCATCGAACACGGACGACGGCATGCCAATTTGGTTTCAAATATTTCGTACAATATCGTTAAGCGCGTGGGGCGTTCCGATCGTGAAGCGGAACTCGCGGCCATTGCGGGTTATTTGCACGATATCGGATATGTTATTAACCGGGCCCAGCACGCACAAATGGGAGCCTTGCTGTCGCATACCATTCTTTTACACATGGGAATGAAACCCCGTGAAATTATCGAAGTGGTTGCAGCCATTGGAAATCATGACGAAGCCAATTTCGACACCGTAAATCCGATTGCAGCCGCTCTTATGCTGGCCGATAAATCGGATGTTCACCGGTCGCGCGTCCGTTCATCAACTGTTGAAACATTGCAGCCGGAAGAGCGTATTTACTTTGCCGTAGAAAATTCCTTTTTGCGTGTCGATGGCGATGGCAAGGAAATTACTCTGGAATTGTCTATTGATACTCAAATCTCCAAAATCATGGATTATTTTGGTATTTTTCTGGGACACATGCGGGCCTGCGAAAAGGCGGCCTCCTATTTATCGTGTAAATTTCGTTTGGAAATTAACGGAACAAAGGTTATGTAGCTCGGGGAACTATGGATTCAACACGAATTGAACGTTTGCGGCAGTTAATCGCCACCCATCACCATTTTGTGTTAACCACCCACGTTAACCCCGATGGAGACGGGCTGGGCAGCGAAATGGCATTTTACTACTATTTAAAAGGTCTTGGTAAGACGGTTTTCATCTGGAATCATAACCCTCTGCCGAAAAACTACACCTTTCTGGATCCCAATGGGGTTATGGAAGTTTTTAGCGCCAAGCGGCATCGAGAGCGGCTCAAGGAAATTGAGGTTGTTTTTATTCTGGATATCAGCGACTGGTACCGGCTGAAGGAATTCGGAAAATGGTTGAGCAGACACCCCCTTCCGATTGTTTGCGTGGATCATCATCCCGATGGTGAACGGTTCTCCGCGCTGGATTTTATTATGACGGAGGCTTCGTCCACGGGTGAAATTGTTTACGATATTTTAAAAGCACTGCGCGCCCCTGTTACAAAACCCATGGCAGAGGCACTTTATACAGCCGTTCTAACCGATACAGGGTCATTCCGGTTTAATAATACAACGCCAAAAGCTCACCAAATGGCTGCCGAATTTCTGAAACAGGGGGTGAATTTCCGCTCCATTTATGAAAATGTTTATGAAAAAGAAAGTCCCGAAAAGATCAAACTGCTTGGCATGGCACTTCAGCAGCTGAATTTTGAATATGGAAGAAAATTGGCCTGGTTCAAGATTACCCGTGAGATGCTTCGGAAAGTGGGTCTCAATCCGGAAGAGACCGATGGGTTTTCCGATTTCCCCCGCCGAATTGATGGGGTTGAAGTCAGTCTGATGTTTGTGGAGGTTTCAGAAAAACGAACCAAAGTGAGTTTTCGTTCAAAAGGTAATATTGTGATCAATGGGTTAGCTCAGGATGTGGGGGGCGGCGGACACCAATTTGCATCGGGAGCCATTGTAAAAAAACCCATTGACGAAACCATTCCCCTGATTCTGGAAAAAGCCGGAAAGCTTTTTGCCTCGTGAAGAATTATTAAAAATGAGTAACATTTCGATTTCTCCTTGATTTTATTCCCTAAAATGAGTATGTTTATTTGTGAGGATCATCCCCTTAAAATTATTAATAAATAAGAAATTACGCCGAAATATATTGGCATATTGCGGAATAGCCCTTGCGTTTCAGTCGGGAAACAATGCGGGGAGTTCAAAATGAATCCAGATCGGATTGGCGAAAGAAAGTTGCAGACGGAGAGAATGCTTGATTTGGCTGAAATCGCGCGACACTTCGATTTCCAGTATCAGGCAAAAACTTATTTCCCGGAGATTCTTAAAACAATTTGCGATGCCACAAAGGCCGTGTCGTGTTGTTTAAAATGGTTTGACGGCTCATTGACTGGGTTTGAACTGGAAAGCACTCACTCTCGCAGGGGATTCTGCAAAATTCTCAATTTCCCGGAGTGGGGGGAAAGTCTGAAACGTCAAAATTCTGCCGTTGTTATGGATGTTCAGACAAAAGGCACCCTGCCGGATGCCGTACGGGAGAAGCTCCTGAAAAATGGAATTCGAAGCCTCAAACGCATTCCGATTATGAGCAATAAGCGGGTCAGCGGGATACTTTTTCTGGCATTTTCCCGATCGGATTTGCCCCGCGGAGATTCCGGCATCCTGGACTCTCAACTTCGCTTGATTCGAAAAATGAGTGAAAATTTTTGCACCCCGTCGGCCCCATGCATGACCGATGAACTCATCCATTTCCTTGAACGGGAAACGGCCGCAGGCGTGCTCATTACATCCGGCGATTTTCGCATAGTTTATGCAAATCGCCCGGTGGAAAAACTGTTTCATAAGAAAGCAGAGCAGTTTATCGGTCTGCCTTTAAAAAAGGCCAATTTAAGATACGGGGAAATCTTGCAAACGGAATTGGAATCGCTTAAAAAACATCCATTCAGAACAAAACAGGTTCAACTGGTGCCCCGCAAGGGGAAAGAGATCGTTTTGGAAATTAAGGGGACACCCCTGAAAACCTCTCAGGATGAAGGGTATTTTTTGTGGCTTCTGAATGATCGTACGAAAAAGGTTCGGGAACAAATAGCCCTTGAAAAATGGCGCAAAAACACGGAAGAATTTACCTATACTGTTTCTCACGATTTGAAAGCGCCGATCATCTCCATTGAGGGTTATATTTCGCTGCTGATGGCGGAAAATATTGATGAATTGTCGGGAGATGGAAAATTTTATATCGAAAAGGTGCTGAAGAATATTCGGGTCATGAAAAACATGATTCAGGACCTTTTGGAATTATCGCGAATTCAACAGGATAAGGATGAATTTCGAATCGCATCACTGGGTTCAATTCTCCGCAATGTACTGGATGAGTTTCAGTTCCAAATCGAAAAAAAGCGAATCGATCTGGTACTGCCCAATCGGTTTCCCCGTTTAAAATGTAATCCGAGTCTGGTTCAGGTACTTTTTTCAAATCTGATTAGCAATGCCATCAAATTCATGGGGGATCAGCAACATCCCCGAATTGAAATCTGCTGGAAACGGAACGGGTCGTCGTTAACATTGTTCTTTAAAGATAATGGAATCGGAATTAATCCCAAAAGCAAAGATCGTATTTTTGATGTCTTTTTCCGCTTGCAGCCTTCTCGGGGAATTGAAGGCTCCGGTGTCGGGCTTGCGATTGTTAAAAAGATTGTGGAGGCCCATAACGGAACCATTGATGTGGAATCGGAGGTGGGAAAGGGATCCACATTTATTGTCTCTTTTCCTGTACAAAATTAAGTGGGATGAATTAAAAGATAAGGGAAAAATCCCTTCAAAGGAGCCGTGTGCCGGTTGGCTCTGCCGCTGAAAGGGGTTTTGTGCAAAATAGGGCAAAAGGAATGATTGAGAAGATTCCTCACACAAATGGCGAAACAAATTTAAGCAAAGATGTCTTATCTTCGTGGGACACCATTCTTCGAATCACCAACCTGGTGCATCATGGTTTTTTTATGATTCAGGCAAAAAACCTGCGAATTTTGCAGGCAAATGCCTATTCTGCCAAGCTTACCGGATATCCTGTTCAAGAGCTTATCGGGAAAAGCCTTGAATCGCTTCATCTCTCGGATGAAATTCCTCTGATTCAGCTCGAAATTCAACGGCTGGAATTTGAGGGAAAAACAGAAATTGAAGGAATTCACGTCTGCCAAAAAAATGGATTTCAAATTCCGGTGGACATCGTCTTTTCGCGTCTTCCCGGAACCGGAGAAGAGGGGCCGATTGATTATTTTTTGGCTGTTTATCGGGAAGCCGTTTCAGGGGGGTGGCAGGATGCGTATACCCGCCGAAATCAGGAATTAATTACCCTGATGGAAATGGGGCAAACCATGGCATCGGCTCTTGACCTTGAGGAAATAATCGATCTTTCGCTGATCAAGATCGGAACGATCAGCCACGCCGTTTACGCCTCTCTGTTCTTAAAAGCGACTGATGGAAATTCGGAGCTTTTTCGGGCTCAAAAAATTCCACCGGAAGAAATTGTTCTTTTCGATCAACCCTGGAAAGTGGGTCTGGAAGAAGGCCCGTACCGGGATGTTCTGGATTCAAAAGAAACCCTCATTGTGGAAAATGTTCTGGAAGAATCCCGTTACGAAAGGTGGCAGCCCATTGCTCAGCGGATTGGCTACAGTGCCACCATCTCTATTCCTCTCATCCCCAAAGACGATGCAATTGGTGTGCTGAGTTTGTATTACGAGTCACCCAGACAATTCCTCCAGGACGAAATCAATTTTTTAAAGACGGCCGGAACGTACCTGGCCATTTCCATCGAAAATTCAAGGCTTTACAAACAATATCAGCAGAAAACAGATCAGATTGCAGCCCTCAATAAGATTATAAACTCCGTTAATTCCTCTCTGGATGTGGAAGAGGTCATACGGATAATCGCACTTGAGGTGCAAAAGATTGTGGATTTTGATTTTATATCGATTATGCTTTTTCATGACAATACCGAGCATATTCAGTATTTTCCGCTGGGAACGGCCCCGCTTGCCAAACGGCTCGGCGATAAAAACTGGGTTCCTATTGAAAATTCAAATCTGGGATGGATCAATTTTTGGGGCGAAAGCCAGGAGGCAACGGACAGCGGTCTGGAATATGGCATCCACGACCGTCGCAGCCAGATTGAACGGGAGCTGCATTCACAAATTCGGGCTCTGCTGATGTCAAAGGGGAAGTACATCGGCACCTTCAGTGTCGGCAAACTGGACAAAAATGCGTATTCCCCGGCTCACAAGCGTTTACTCAAACAAATTGCAAATCAGGTTTCCACCGCGATCGAAAATGCCCTTTTGTACCAGGAAGTTAAACGAAGCATGATGGAATATTCTGCCCTGGTCGATGTGAGCAATTCCCTGGGACTCAGTTTGAATAGCAATGTAGTGGTCGATTCGATTGTGAAGGCTGCTGCCGTGGCCATGGGAGCAAAATTAAGTACCATTTGGTTTGTCGGAAGTTCGGGTTCCGGAAGGAGTGTACCGGAGAACAATGTCTTTGATTTAATGCTGAAAACGCCTCTGGCAAAAAAGCTGAAACAGATGATTGTTGAAAAAGAGCCCCTTTCCATCAGTGATCTTCATAAGGAGGGGTTTACCCCGCCGGAAATTTCGGACCATCCGTTAAGCGGCAATCTGAAGTCCTATCTGGGTGTTCCGATTCTTTCGAATGGAGAAACAATTGCCATTTTAAGCGTTTACTGGGATCAATTCCATGAGATTGAATCCCGGGAAATTCGGCTGCTCAGTGCCATTGCCAGTCAGGCCACGATGGCTCTGGAGAATGCCAGACTTTTTGAGCGGGAGAGAAAGCGGTCGGCCCAGTTGGCAATGGTTAACGAGGTGGGCAAACGAATTGCATCTACCCTGAATTTGAATCATCTGCTGGATAATGTGGTTCGGGCGATTTACGAAATATTTCGTTACCGGAATGTTTCTATCTATCTCTCGGAAAATGCACATGAAAGACTGGTTCTGAAGTCCCAAAAGGGACAGCTTTCGGACATCCTGAAAATAGGCTCGGAAAACACGGAAACAGAAGGCCCCATCTGGAAGGCCTATCGAAGCGGACACACCGTTCTCATAAACAATCTGACCCGAAATGAGCGTATTGATGAAGGATATCCTGAAAGCGGTTCGCTGCTGAGCATTCCACTCAAAATTGCCGGCCGGCCCATGGGCGTATTGGCCCTGCTGGCGGGCGATCGAAATGCCTTTGACGAACGGGATGTGAATGCCTTTGAAGCGCTTTCGGGACAGCTTTCAAGCGCCATTCAGAATTCCCGGCTGTATGAGGAAACCCGTCAAAATACGGAAAAACTGAGCCGTGCCAATGAAGAACTGGAGGATTTTGTTTTTACGGTATCGCACGACTTGAAGGCACCCATCGTATCCATTAGCGGATTTACCACAATTCTGATGACGGAATACGGCGACCGGATTGATGAAGAGGGCCATCACTATTTGGAACGCATTCAGGGTAACGTCAAACAAATGGAAAACCTGATTCGCGATTTGCTGGAACTCTCTCGGATCGGCCGGGTTGTGAATCCGTTTGAACGGGTTGCCATTGCCGATATCGTCAAAACAGCCATCGACGATCTTCTTTTGCAAATTAAACAAAAGAACGTAAATGTAATCGTTCAGGAAAAGATGCCGGAAGTGGTTTGCGATAAGGCCCGGATTCTGCAGGTATTCACAAACCTGATTAGTAATGCCGTGAAATACATCGGCAACACGCCCGAACCCAAAATCGAAATCGGGTTCAAGGAGCTGGATGAATCGTATCAATTCTATGTAAAAGATAATGGAATTGGGATTGATCCGAAATATCACAAAAAAATATTTGAATTATTTCATATGCTAAAAGAACTAAAAAGTGTTGAAGGAACAGGCGTTGGTTTAACCATTGTTCGGCGAATTGTGGAAAATCACAGGGGACGTGTTTGGGTGGAATCCGAAAAAGGAAAGGGTTCAACGTTTTATTTTACTTTGCCCAAAACACAGGGCGAGAAGACGTCTGATTGAAAACACGCGCCAGGGCGTGCACTCTTTAACTCCCTGTAACGCAATGAGGGCTTTTCGTCGTCCGCCGGTGGGCGGATTCCTTACAATGGCAGAAAGGCAATTGTGTTACGTGAGAATCGCCCGGCGCAGGTGTGTTCTCTTTTGAATACGGACGAAAGATTTCGGGAAAACAGTCTCATATTCGGAACGGATTCCGAACTAAAAAGCAAGGCGAGGGGAAAAATACGAATCCCTTGGGAGGAATCGCAACGGGCCGGGGACTGGGATGAAGCGAGTGTGCGAGGATAAATTAAAGGGAAAGCAATGGATGATCTGTTAAAAGGGATACGTATGTCTCAGCCGTCTGTTTTGCTGGTCGAGGACAATCCGGATCACGCGGAAATTATTACCCGTGTACTGCATAAGATGATGAAGACGATTCAAGTTTTCCATGCTTCAGATGGACAACAGGCTCTGGACATGCTCGGTCTGGGCCGAGAGACAAAGCCTTCCGCCACAATTCCCATCCCAAAACTGATCCTGTTAGACATTCGTCTGCCTAAGCTCGATGGTACCGAAGTGCTTAAGGCAATTAAGGCCTCCCGCATCCTGAAAAAAATTCCTGTTATTGTCCTGACCACTTCTGAACGAAAAGAAGAGGTCAAAAAAATGTACGCATTGGGTGCAAACAGCTATATTGTAAAACCCGGCAAATTTGAAGATTTTATGGGACAACTCAAAAAACTTCATGCGTATTTGGAGGACTATTCAATTCTAAAAGATTCAAAGGTTTCATAAAAAGGATCGTATCGATGTCTGAGAGAATTCTTGTGGTCGAAGATTATCCGGATCAGATCGAATTAATCGACAGGGCATTTCGCGCCCAAAAATCCTTTGGTTTTGATGTGGAATTTACGTCAACCGGAGAAGACTGTATTCGGAAATTTACGGAAAGCACCTACGATGCCCTTCTGTTGGATTACAAGTTGCCGGATTATTCCGGTCTGGAAGTGCTGCAAATTCTAAAGAACATGGGCGTATCCGTTCCGGTTATTATCATTACGGGACAGGGAGATGAACGTGTGGCCGTTCAGGCCATGAAAGAAGGCGCAGCCGATTATATTGTTAAAGATGTTGGGTATATGAAAACGCTCCCCAAAATCGTGAAAAATACAATCAATACCTACCGCCTTCGAGAGAAACTGCACGAAAAAGAGGAGTTTTTGGAAAAACTGGTTGACAATGTCGATGATATCATTTTCTCAATTGATATGGACTACCGGTTTACATTCGTTAACCAGACCATTCGAGATCTCGGATATGATCCGGATGAGTTTATCGGAAAATCGTTTCTGACACTGCTGCCCGAGTTTACCGATACGCAAAAGGTCAATGAAATTCTTCAAAATCCGGTTGAAAAAAACTACGAATTGCAGTTTAAAACGAAAAACGGCTCCATTCAGTACATGCTGATTTCCTTTTCTCATTTGACCGATAAAAAGGGAAAACTCATTTTGGGAATCGCAAAAAATATTACAGAGAAGAAAAAATTAGAGGAGATGATTCAGGAAAGTAAGAATAAACTCCAGACCCTTTTTGACAGCATTACCGATTATATCACGGTAGTTGACAAAAACTATGGAATTGTGATGGCAAACTGGATGGTAGCCAAAAAGGTGGGGGAAACGCCCGAAAACATCATTGGACGAAAATGTTATGAGGTGTATTCTGAAGATAGAGAACCCTGTTTGAATTGTGTGCTTCAAAAAACCATGAAATCCAATAAAGCGGAGTTCATGGAAAAACGAATGGGGGACAAGGTGTTCCAATTCTGGAGTTACCCCATGCTGGATCTAAAAGGCCGGCTCAAATATGTGATTGAATATGTGAAGGACGTTACAGAGCAAAAGAATCTGGAAAAGAAGCTCATTCAATCGGAAAAACTGGCCACAATCGGATTGCTGGCTTCCGGTGTGGCCCACGAGTTGCGGAATCCCCTGAATATTATTGAAACGGCGCGCTATTATTTAAGTGAAATTTTACCCGAAGAAAACGATGATGCCCAGAATAAACTCATGATTATCAAAAAAAGTGTTACGCGCGCCTCCAATATTATCAATAATCTACTGGAATTTTCACGTCATTCCGGTAAAGATAAGGAAAAGATTGATGTCAACCTTTTAATTGACCGGACGTTGTCTTTGATCGAAAAAGATCTTTATGCGAACAATATTTCGGTTGTCAAAAGCTATCAGAAAATTCCGCAGGCCTATTTTAACAGCGATTCCTTAAAGCAGGTTTTTTTGAATATTATCATCAATGCCATTCAGGCCATGCCCGGGGGAGGACAGCTTTTTATTGAAACCAGTGCGACGGGGGATGACAAGCTGAGGATCACTTTCACCGACACGGGGCAGGGGATTCCCGATGAAAATATGTCACACATTTTTACGCCATTTTTCACCACCAAGGAGGTCGGAAAAGGCACCGGGCTCGGCATGTATGTTTCGCATTCAATTATTCAGCGTGAAGGCGGTGAAATATCGGTAAAAAGTCGATTGGGAGAAGGAACCACATTTATAATTGAATTACCCATTGCGGAAAAGATGCTGATCCGCGAAAAATCAGTAGGAGCGGGCCAATGAAGGATCGCTATGATGTGCTGGTTGTCGATGACGAAATGGATATTCTTCAGCTGTTGGAGATTCTCTTGACCCGGAAGGGATTCAAGGTGAAAACAGCAGAAAACGGCATGGATGCCCTGATGAAATTAAATCAATATGACTTTAATGTGCTCTTAACGGATATTAAAATGCCGGCCATGGACGGGATGCGCCTTATTGAGGTAGCCAGGCGCGATTTCCCGGACGTTCAAATTCTGGTTTTTACCGGATTCGGTTCAATGGACACCGAAAGGAAAGTGTTACAAATGGGGGCCAGCAAATATTTTATGAAACCCCTTCCTATGGAAGACCTGCTAAAAGAGCTGAAAGATGCCTGCAAATTAAAAGAGAAAAACACACCCTCCGATCAAAATTTAATGGGTAATTGAAATTTTTAATTGACAATATTCATTAAAATTATTACATTTATTATCAAGTCAAAAATGAGTAAATCTAAAATGCAGGTATCACCGAGTGGCTGAAATTGCAGAAATTCAAGAAATAAAATCGCCTGTTGCTCAAGAGCTGCAGGCTTTTGAGGAAGAGTTTTTAAAAGCATTAAGAACAGATGTTGATCTTATAAACAGCGTTATTTCCTACCTGGCGGCACACAAGGGAAAACGGCTTCGTCCCCTATTAATTTTTTTGATTTCCAATTTGGAGGGCGGCAGCACCCGAAAATCCATCGAATCAGCTGTTATTGTGGAACTTATTCATACAGCCACCCTGATTCATGATGACATTGTTGATGAAGCAGATATTAGAAGAGGGGGGGCAAGCGTAAATGCCCTGTGGAATAATCAGGTTTCCGTTTTGGTTGGAGATTTTTTATTCTCCCAGGCATTGCATAAAATGGTGGAGCTGAATGACAGGGACATTAACGGAGTGATCTCGAAGGTTACCATCCAGATGAGCGAGGGGGAGCTGCTTCAAATCGAGCGTGCACAGGGGTATGAGCTGGATGAATCCACCTATTTCCGAATGATTTCCAATAAGACAGCATCGCTCATTTCCGCATCCTGCCAGCTTGGGGCCCTCACCTCTTCGGGGAAGGAGGCTTATCCGATCAAAAGATTCTGGGATTTTGGCGAATATCTCGGACGGGCCTTTCAGATTCAGGATGATCTTCTGGATTATCTGGGCAATGAAGAAATTGTCGGAAAGCCGGTTGGAAATGATTTGAAGGAGAGCAAAATCACACTGCCTCTTTTATATGCACTGAATCATTCCAAAAACGGAAAGGGTGAAATCATTAAAAAGCTCCTGGAAAAAGGAGATGCGGGCGATAATTTTGACGAAATACGCGATTTTGTGATTCAGAACGGGGGGGTCGATTATTCGCGGGCGAAGGCCGCCGGTTACATTCAAAAAGCGCTCTCACTTTTGGACCCCTTTAAACCCAGCCCCTACAAAGATGCACTCGTTCAGTTGGTGGAGTTTGCAGCCAATCGTGAAAAATAAACGGTTCATTTTTCTTTTACTCGTTGTTATTTTTCTCTCCTCTTGTTCTCGGAAACAGCCGTTCCCGTACTTTAAGAAAACACAGCTCATGATGGGGACGTTTGTAACCATTTCTGTCTACGATCAGAACAAATCAGAAAAAGCGATTGAAGAAGCTGTGAATCGTGCGTTTCAGCGTATTCACGAACTGGAAGAGGAAACATCCAGTTTTATTCCCAATAATGCCATCTGGAAATTGAATCATTCTTCCGGGAAACATCCGGTTGAAGCCGATTCAAATCTGGTTCGTCTGTTTCAGGAAGCGGAAAGAATCTCCGACTGGACAGACGGCGGGTTTGATGTGACGGTTGGTCCCTTGCGGCGGCTCTGGAATTTTGATTCCACCCGAACGACCCTGCCGGATTCCGGGGCCATTGCCCGGCTGGTGCCGTTGGTTGATTACCGAAATATGGATATGACAGCCCATTCCCTCTATTTAAAAAAAAGCAGAATGCAGGTGGATCTGGGCGGCATTGCCAAAGGCTTTGCCGTGGATGAGGGAATGGATGTGCTCAGGTCATTTCAGGTGACCGATGCCATGGTGGATGCCGGCGGGGATTTCAGTGCCATTGCCAGTTCGTTAACGGCCGGGAAGCGGAAGGTCTGGATTCGACATCCGAGAAAATTGGATGCCTTTTTCGGCTGGTTTCCGATGGATTCCGGATGTGTGGCCACGTCGGGTGATTATGAGCAGTATTTCATCATAAAGGGTGTTCGATACCATCATATTCTGGATCCCAAGACCGGCTGGCCTGCACGGAAATGTGTTAGTGTGACCATTGTAGCCCCCACCACGATGGAGGCCGATGCCCTCGCTACCGGGATTTTTGTTCTGGGTCCTCAGGCCGGAATGAAGGTGATTGAAGCGCATCCGGGGATTGAGGGGGTTATTTTATTTCAAAAAAATGCCCGTGAGCTGGGATATCTTGTTTCATCGGGACTTCAGAAAAAGCTGACGGTTGTCGACACATCTATTGAATAGGGTCTGAACATAATCCAGTTGGAAGGCGCGGGCGTAAAGAGCCCCGCGGGTGCGTAGTGTTTGGGTGCCGTAGCCTTCCGGCAGAAAATAGAAACCCATTGATTTTTACTCAGGGAACCCATTTTTCTAACAAGGAGGCAAAAATGCCGCGGACATTGGTTACCGGCGGAGCCGGGTTTTTGGGATCGCATCTGTGCGAATATTTGCTTAAAAAAGGACACGACGTGATTGCGATGGACAATCTGGCAACGGGCAATATTGAAAATATTGAACATCTGCAAAGTGAAAATTTTAAATTCATTAAATACGATGTAACCGAATATATTTACGTAGCCGGCAAGATTGACTATATATTGCACTTTGCCTCCCCGGCCAGCCCAATCGATTATTTGAAAATGCCCATCCAGACCCTAAAAGTGGGCTCTCTTGGAACGCACAAGGCCCTGGGACTGGCCAAAGAAAAAAATGCCACCTTTTTGCTGGCATCGACCTCCGAGGTTTATGGCGATCCGCTAATTCATCCGCAAAAAGAAAGCTATTGGGGAAATGTGAATCCGGTAGGGCCGCGGGGCGTGTACGATGAGGCCAAACGATTTGCCGAAGCCCTGACGATGGCCTATCACCGCTACCACGGCGTGGATACGAAAATTGTACGAATCTTTAATACGTACGGGCCGCGGATGCGCCTGGGAGACGGCCGCGCCATCCCCACGTTTATCCCGCAAGCCCTGATGAATAAACCGGTTTCCGTTTTTGGAGATGGGTCTCAAACCCGAAGCTTTACCTACGTGAATGATACGGTGGAAGGCATTTACCGATTGCTGATGTCAGATTATCACGATCCGGTAAATATCGGCAATCCCCATGAAATGACCATCCGGCAGATTGCCGAAAAAATTATTCAGATGACGAACAGTACGAGCATTATTAAAGAAGAGCCGCTTCCGGTTGACGATCCCAAAGTCCGCCAGCCCGATATTACGCTGGCCAGGGAAATCCTTCATTGGGAGCCAAAAGTTGAGGTGGAAGAAGGACTCACCAAAACGATTGCCTGGTTTCGCAGTCTGCGCGATTGGTCGCGGGAGATAAACGAAGACGTGAATTAATTCAATTTCGATAAGGTTTGTTTACGGTTCGGTAAAAACGCCACTTTCTTTGGGAGAATGTTTTTCTTTGAAAATCTTATTGATTCGTTTTAGTGCGATCGGGGATGTGGTTCTTGCTACCCCTGCCATCCGAATGCTGCGGGCCCGCCATCCGACTGCCCAAATCGATATGGTGGTTAAGCCTGAACTGGAGGATCTGATTAAGACCAATCCCCATTTAGACACCCTTTTTACGTTGCCCCACCCCTTTTCGTGGCGGGAATTGCTGGCCCTGGCGAAAAGGCTTCGGGCCGTTCGTTATGACTGGGTCATTGACTGGCAAAAGCACACAAAAAGTTATGTATTGTCCTGGTTGGTCGGTGGTAAAATTAGGCGCTATCCGAAATATTCGGTTCAGCGCTTTTTTCTTGTTTATTTCAAAAAAAATTATTATCGTAAGGTGGCTCCGGTACCGCTGCGCTATCTAAGTGCGCTCAAATCGCTGGGAGTTGAAGATGATGGCCGGGGAGCGGAACTTTTTATCCCGGAAGAGGTGGAAGAAAATCTGAAAAGAGCCTGGAACCTGGAGAACGGGGCTTACTGGGTTTTGGCTCCGGGCGGGGGACGTGCAACCAAGCGGTGGCCGGCCGCCTACTTTAAACGGCTGGCGGATCAGATGCGTAAAACGCTTCAGATAAACCTTGTGGTGATTGGCGGTAAGGATGATGTGCCCTTGTGCCGGCATATTCTTGAGGGGGATTCCGGCAGGGATCAAAATCTTTGCGGGAAGACCTCCTTGCAGGAAACCGCAGCCGTGTTGAAAAATGCGATCGGGCTGGTCACAAATGATACGGGGGTGATGCACATGGCTTCGGCTTTTTCGAAACCTGTGGTAGCTCTGTTCGGACCGACGGTGAAAGAATTTGGATTTTTCCCCTTTCGGACCCCCCACGCCGTTCTGGAAAAAGACCTGGAATGCCGCCCGTGCTCGTTTCACGGCACAGACAACTGTCCGCTGGAGCATTTTCAGTGCATGCGGACTATTTTGCCCGAAGAGGTTCTGAATGCCGTCCGCACATTTCATGATCGCTTTTTTCGCCGGTAAAAAGAGGGCCAAACCCGATTCCGGGAAAACGATCTAACATTCTATGTCATAAATTAGGTGACGTATTCTGTGCAAGACTTATTCTGGTTTGTTCTGTACAATTCCATTGTTATCCCCCTGATGTGGGTGGGTTTTCACCTGGGCGGGTTATTTAATCAAAAAATCCGCCATGGGATCCGCGGACGTCAGGCCCTCTGGAAAGCTCTTGAGGAGTTTTTAACCGCGCACGGCAAGGATGCACATCCCCTGCTTGTTTTTCACAGCGCATCTCTGGGCGAATACGAGCAAATTCGACCCATTCTTTCCGAGATTAAAACGAAACATCCGGAGTGGAAGCTCGTGATTACCTTTTTTTCGCCTTCCGGATTTGAGCATTTTAAAAAGACAAAAGACAGTGATCTGGCGGTTTATCTGCCGTTTGATTCCCTGCGAAGCATCAACCGGTTTTTCAAACTTTTGCATCCCGATCTCATCGTGATTACAAAACACGATGTCTGGCCGAATTTTATCTGGGCGGCCAATCGGTGGCATATTCCCACCATGCTTATTAATGGTACGCTGCCCCTGGATTCGAAAATTACCCGTTTCCCTGCCAGAAGTTTGTACCGGCAAATCTATTCGAAAATCACGGCCATTCACCCGGCCTCCGAAACCGACCGGGAGCAATTTAAAAAAGTAAACGCAACCGCTTCTTTGAAGGAAGCACTGGGTGACACCCGTTTCGATCAGGTGCTCCGGCGCGCAGAGGAATCAAAAGAAGGGGCATTTTTTCCGGAGGAGTGGAAATCGGCGCCCTTCATTTTTATCGCTGGCAGCACCTGGCCCTCAGACGAGGAGCACGTCGTACCGGCCGTTATTGATTTTTGCCGGAGGCACCCCGAAAGCCGGTTTGTTGTGGTTCCCCACGAGCCGACAGAGGAGCACATTACCCAATTGTTGCAGCACTTCCGGGAGGAAGCCATTCCCGTACGGCGTTATTCCGAATGGAAAAACACCGGGCGAATGAATGCGGCCCGCGTACTTTTGGTCGATCAAATCGGAATACTGGCCAATCTGTACGCATTTAGTCACGTGGCGTACGTGGGCGGGAGCTTTGATCCGGGTGTGCACAATGTTATGGAACCGGCAGCTTCGTCAAATGTGGTTCTGTTTGGCCCGAAAATCCTGAATTCTCCCGAGGCGCAGGAAATGGTACGCCGGGGTGTGGGGTTTATCATTCGAAACAAGGAAAATGTCCTTGAAAAATTGAATGAATTCATTTCGGATCGCGAAAAGCTAAAAATCCTTCGGAGGGGCGCTAAATCGATTGTACTTGAAAATGCAGGGGCGACCCGGAAAATTGCAGAAAAGATTGAACACATTTTATATGGAAAAACAGATTCATGATCAACGTGTCTCGCCTCACATTTTCCTATCCCTCAACTCCTTCCCCTGTTCTCAACGCCATTGATTTCCAAATCAGGACCGGTGAAACCGTCAGCATTATGGGAGCCAATGGTTCGGGGAAAACCACGCTTTCCAGATGCCTGAACGGTCTGTTGTTACCAACGGAGGGGACGGTGTTCGTGGATGGTTTGGACACGAGAAACAGTGAAGAAAACCTGAAGGTGCGGGCCCTTGTGGGGATGGTTTTCCAGAATCCGGATAACCAGATTGTTTCCACAACCGTTGAACGGGAAATCGCCTTTGGTCTGGAAAATCTGGGGGTCCCCACGCCTGATATGCAGCAGCGGGTGAATGAGATTCTCCGGCAGTTCGATCTGGAAAAATACCGGCATCAATCGCCGCATTATCTTTCAGGAGGAGAAAAACAGCTTCTGGCCCTGGCGGCCATTTTCGCAATGGCACCCAGATACATTATTTACGATGAACCCACCTCTCTCTTGGATCCCTATTCGCGCGAAAAGATTCTGGATGCCATTTTTGGTCTCCAATTGGAAGAGGGAATTACACCCATCCTGATTACGCAATTTCCGGAGGAAACCCTCCGAACACAGCGGCTCATTATTTTAGACCGGGGGGAAATTGTCCTCGACGGAAAACCAGCCGAAGTATTCGAGAATACAGATTATCTTGATCGCATTGGCATTGCCGTTCCTCCGAGCTTCAGACTCAAGCCCTATCTGACAAAACTGAATTTGTGGGGGGCATTTTGAGGATTCGTCTGGAAGATGTTTCATTTCGATACACTCAGGGACTCGAGGCATTCTCCGGAAAAGGCGAGGCAATCCAACATGTTTCCTTTGAGATTGCTCCCGGAGAATTTGTGGGTATCGTTGGCCCCAGCGGTTCCGGAAAAACCACGCTCATTCAGCATTTTAACGGATTGCTTCTTCCGACTGCCGGGAAGGTGTTGATTGACGGAACAAACCTGGCGGAACAAAAAAAGCAGCTCGGAAAAATCCGCCAGAAAATCGGGATTATTTTTCAATTTCCCGAGTTTCAATTTTTCGAAAATACGATTTACGATGAAGTGGCCTACGGCCCGCGTAATTTAAAGATACCGGAAAAGGTTATACAAAGCCGGATACAGGAGGCCTTTCATTTGCTGGATATTGATTTCCAGGAGTTTAAGGATCGGTCTCCGTTTCAGCTTAGTGAAGGGCAAAAGCGGCGGGTTGCCATTGCGAGTGTTCTGGTCATGCAGCCGGATGTGCTGGTTTTCGATGAGCCGACCGCCGGGCTGGATTTTCAGGGAGTGAACCGCCTGAAAAGCTTCATCAAGGAATTAAAGACTACCGGGAAAACGGTCATTTTGGTTTCCCACGATATGGATTTTATTGCAGAGGTGGCAGAGCGTATCATTTGTTTAAAAAGCGGACATGTGATTTTTGATGGGACAAAAGAAACGTTTTTTAGCGATGAACGTCTTTTAAAAGCTGCAAGATTAAAGGAACCCGACGTATTGCACCTCGCCCGGTCCCTCCGAAATAAGGGTATCCCGTGTCCCTTTCCGGTTTACGATGTTTCAACACTGCAAGCGTTCCTCGAACACCTTGTAAATACTAACTTTAATAAAATTAATTAATTCACGCATCCATTCGGATCACAAAAATGTAATTTTGTGATCATTCCTCCTTTATTTTTTCCCGATTTTGCCGATACAGATATGAGGATTAAAGATCAACCGAATTACAAATTTGGCACTGATTTTTTGTAATGGAATAGATTTTGCCATTGTTTAGTCGTTCGGGGAATTTTGCACGTACATAACACAATTGAGGAAGTGTATATGCCGGAAGCTGCCATAGAGGTTGACGGGATTCCCAGACTCATGGGTAAGTCTGGGGAACGGGATTGGGGAAATTTCGGTTTCGACAATAATTACCCGCTTGTAAGCCGCAGCCCTGAAATGAAGGACATTTTTGCGTTGATAAAAAAGATAGCCAAAAGCAACGCGACCGTTCTCATTCAGGGAGAAACGGGTACGGGAAAAGAATTGATTGCAGGATTAATCCAGTTTATCAGCCCGCGATCGTCGAAACCGTTTGTGAAGGTGAACTGTGCAGCCTTGCCTGAGAATTTATTGGAGAGTGAGCTGTTCGGCCACGAAAAGGGCGCTTTCACGGGGGCCTTTCAACGCCGGAAAGGAAAATTTGAAGAGGCGGACGGCGGAACGATTTTTCTGGATGAAATTGGGGACATGCACCTGACGACCCAGTCCAAGATCCTTCGCGTGCTGCAGGATCAGGAATTTACGCGGGTGGGGGGCAACCAGGTCATCCGCGTGGATGCGCGGGTGATTGCTGCCACGAATAAGGACCTCATTCAAGAGATTGACCGTGGAAATTTTCGCTCTGATTTGTACTATCGAATTAACGTGGTGAATATTCAATTACCGCCGCTTCGGAACCGGAGAGACGATGTCCCGCTCATTGCGGAGTTTTTTCGACGAAAATTCAGTCAGGAGCTACGAAAGGATGTCCCGGGATTTCACCCCGAGACAATGGATTTGCTGGTGCATCACTACTGGCCGGGCAATATTCGGGAATTGCGAAATATGATTGAACGGGCGGTGCTGGTTTGCGAAGAAGGTCAACCCATCCTGCCGAGGGATTTAGCCATGGCCGGACGGGATTATTTTGCAGCTGGAGGAAAGGATCGGCGAAAAAAATCGGGAACTCTTCTCAGTTTAAATAGTTTGAAATTGGAAGACGTTGAAAAGGAAGTCATCGTCAAAGCTTTGAAAATGTCAAATTGGGTACAAAAGGATGCGGCGGAGCTCCTTGGGATTTCACCCCGGGTTCTCAATTACAAAATTGCGCATTACGAAATTAAGCATCCCAATTGGCGAAAATACAGTAAATAAACTGAGATACAAACAGACATGAAAAATAAAATTGTTGGCATAGCTATTTTTCTTCTGTCGATTGTTTTGTTCTCCCCCAGTAGCTTTGCACAAAGAAAACACGGAAGTTTGACCATTCAGTGGGATCCGAATACCGAATCCGACTTAGCGGGCTATCGGGTATACTACGGAGAGCGGTCGCATGCCTATTCGCACCAAATTGACGTGGGCAATGTCACGAAATTCAAGATTACAAATCTGGAAGAAGGGAAGGTCTATTATATTGCCCTGACCGCTTACGATTACTGGAATAATGAAAGCAAGTTTTCCAAGGAAGTGAGTGCGCCCGCAAAATTTAATTCAAGCGAAGCGTCTGTTCCGGATGTACTCATTCTCTTTCAGAATTACCCCAACCCCTTTAATCCCGAAACCATTCTTCAGTTTAATGTGCCGAATGAAATGGACGTGTCACTTTCAATCTGGAATACCCGGGGCCAATTGATCAAAGTATTGGTTCGGCAAAAAGAATCCCCCGGACTACACCACGTTATCTGGAATGGAAAAGACGCCTCCGGGTGGAATGTTCCCTCCGGCACCTACTTCGCGCGGCTGAAATCGGATCACTACGTTCTCTCGCAAAAGCTGCTGCTGGTTCGTTAACATTCAATAGTGTGCTTCGTGTTTGTACGCCGTGGCGCATGGTCACTGTTGCACGCTTCTGGCGGACTTGTACTGGCAGTTTATTGCAACATGATTTAATAATCCGGCGGGCAGATCAGGCCAGCCGCACCTTACTGGGAGCTTCCGGATCATCAAAAACATAGCGTGGCACAGCCATTCCGCCCGTATGTTCCTGCAAATACCGAATAATTTCAATTCCTTTTTTGACGGACACCCTGAAATGAACAGCTCCCTGAACCGGATCCAATTGGTGAAGATAATACGGGATTACCCGAATCTCCACTAACTTGTCCACCAACTCCAGCAT
>JAADHR010000018.1 GCA_013151735.1 Calditrichota bacterium
AATTGTCCGCGGTTCTTCACCCCAAATCCATTCCGTGCAGGATAGAAATTACCGTATATTTATCTATCAAATGACTCCCTGAGCAACGGGACATTTATCTTAGCGCAACCCTATAAAAATCCCCTCTTGAGAGGGGTGATCCGCCGGAGGCGGATCGGGGTGTGTCATCTTTTTCTTTCAAAATCACCCCAAGAACAGGCAGGGAGTGAAAAAACTCACCCCTAAATCCCCTCTTAATAGAGGGGACTTCGCTGCTTATTGACGACTATCCTTTGCGTAGGCTCTGCCTAATGCAAGGCCCCATATATGGATTTGTTCAGCGATTTACATACCATATTTTACAACCCTAAAGGCCTTTGCAAGGCTAATATGAAATTAAAGCATAAATGAGTTCACCTTAAAAATCACAAATCACAAGAATTAAATGGATTCAATTTCAACAAAATCACTTCGTGAAAATGCGTGAAATTCGTGGGTCCAAAATTTTCAGACTGACTCCACGCTATTACTCGTAATTCCCGTGAAAATCCGTATCAATCGTCCGCAAAAGATCGACCCATCTCAGTGTTGCCTTGTTGTACTTCAAGCATCTCCGGCAAGGAGCCTTTCACTTTCAGTTTCCGCATGGTCATGGCTTTTACAGGGCCCAGTTTTCCCTTAATAATCTGATACCAGACCTTGTAAGGTCCCGAGATTACAAAATCCGTGGGACGATCGTCTTCCCAATGATCCGTTAATTTCCCATTTTCAATTTTGTAGCCCATGATGATAGGATCATTAATTCCATTTTCCGGTTCGGGAAGCACTTTGAATGTGTAGCTTTTGTTAATGTCTTTTGCAAGCCGGTAGTATTCTTCGTCAGAATTAACGATTTCCATCGCTTTGTCCCACCACTCTTTGGATCCTAATAACATAGCATTCGTCCTCCGTTTTAAATGACTTCATCCAACCAAATACCATCGAGGGTTTCCAGATCGGGGACCTTAAGATTGGTCTCCGGATCAATTAAAATATCCAACAGCGCAGGGCCGCCGGATGTTGCCGCCCGATCCAAAGCCTCCCGAATCCCTGACGGCTCGTTCACCCGCTCACCGTACCAGCCAAAATTCCCGGCAACCTTTGCAAAATCCACGTCGTAAAAATCAACACCGATATGGCGACCGTCCGGTTGGTCGGCTTTTATCATTCCCCAGGCCCGATCGTTAAGAATGCCCACAACAATTGGCAGATTCAGCCGACGGGCGGTTTCCAATTCCTGAACATTAAACATGAAAGCGCCATCACCCGTCAATAAATACACCGGGCGATCAGGGAAAGTCAATTTGGCAGCCAGGGCCTTTGGCAAGCCTCCGCCGAGCATTCCGCTGTCCGATTGCGCCAGGAAGCTAAATGGCCTGTTCATGCGAATCAAATACGTCGCCCAAACCTGCGAATTTCCTCCATCGAGCACCACAATGGCATCTTCCGGAAAATAATTTTTGAATTCGGCTACCGCCCGAAGGGGATGAATCGGAACGGCATCCGAAGCGGCTCCTTCCAGGAATTCCTCCAGCCAGGCCTTCTCCGTATCCCGATACAGCTCCAGCCGTTCGTTGGGCTTGTCCCGTTTCACTCCCTTTTGTTCCAATCGCTTTAACAAGGCGCGCAGAAACTCACCCACATCTGCCTGAATGGCCAGGTCCACCTTTCGGTTCAGCCCAATGGACTCGGGATTAATATCCACCTGAATCAGTTTTTGCTCTTCCGGCGTTCCCCATCCCGGTTCCCGGCCCCACATATCCATCGCACAGAGGCGGGCTCCCAGATCGATCACCAGGTCGGCCTCGGCCTGAGCGGAGATTGCCCCGTATCCCATCGGTATGAATGAAAGCGGGTGACTGGCTGGAAAGACCCCCCGTGCATAAACGGTGGTGGTAACCGCCGCCTGCAACCGCTCCGCCAGGTCCTTTAATTCCTGAAAAGCGGCCGAACGCTGAACGGCGCCGCCTGCATGAATGAGCGGATTTTCCGATGCCAGAATCAGTTCTACCGCCTGATCGATGACCTGGGGTGACGGTGCCGGTTTCTCCTGAATACGATAGTTCTCCGGCGGAAGAAAAACCAGCTCGTCGGCATCGCCTTCATAAAACAACACATCCACCGGAATATCCAGATGTACCGGGCCGGGCGTTCCGCTGAGGGCTGTCCGGAAGGCCCGCTGAACCAATTCCGGAATTCGCCTCCAGTGCGAGACAACGGCATTCCACTTTGTAATAGGCTCGAAGAGGCCCTTGTGGTCGCAATACTGCGTGGATCCCGTATCCGGGTACGCTTTCCAGCTTTGTACCTGCACGGTCAGCGCCAGAACGGCACTGCTCTCCGAGAAGGCTTCAAAAACCCCGGGAACCAAATCCACGGCCCCCGGCCCCACTGTGCCCAAACAAACGCCTACCTCATTGGTCAGCCGGGAGTACGCATCCGCCATGTGAGCGGCAGCCTGTTCGTGACGCGTCATAATAAATTCCAGGCCTTCCTTTCTGCCCAGGCGATGAATGGCATCCAAAAACGGAATCCACTGCCCGCCCGGAATACCAAAAACAAAACGAACCTTTTCCATGAGAAGCGCCTTTAACAGTGCCTCTGCTCCGCTTATTTTGCTCATAAGACCTCCTCTATTTTGAACGCCTCGAAATTCCCGGCACTTCTGACGCGCCGGAAATTTTATGGGTTCACCAAAATTTTTATATCCTGATTTTCACGCATTAATTTTTTGAACCCCTTCTCAGAGATCTCCGAAAGTGCAATTTCTGAGGTGACCAAATCCGTCGGATCGATGGCGCCGGTGCGAATGAGGTCCACCGCTTCTTCAAACTCATTGGTGCACGAGTAAACCGATTGAATCGATTTTTCATTGTACATAATGTCCAGGAAATCCATCTCCACCGGTTCCGTTGAAACACCCAAAATGACCGCTTTTCCGCCTTTGATCACGTCTTGAACCGCCTCTTGAATGGTGGCGGGAATTCCCACGCATTCAAACACAACATCCGGCAGCTGTCCAAAATGGGCCTCGCAAAAATCCATTGGGTCTTTTTGAAGGGGATTAAAAGCGGCATCGGCATATTTGGAAGCGATTTCTCTGCGATAATGATGCGGTTCCGAAAGCACAACCTGTTTCACGCCCTTTAATTTGAGAACACGTACGAGCAGGTTTCCAATGGTGCCCCCGCCAATACCAGGGTTTTGTCGTTGGGCCGAATTCCCGATTTTTGGTACGCGTGCAGCACAACCGAGAGGGGTTCACAAAAGGCGGCTTTGGAAAAATCTGCCGCGCCGATTGAATACACATTTCTTTCGGGAACCTTAATGTACTCGGCAAAGGCTCCCGGATGGGTGATGCCGATTGTTCCCATGTCATCGCAAAGGTTGATTTTGCCTTCCTGACAAAACGTGCATTTTCCACAAGGAAGAATAGGATGTGAGGTGACCCGATCGCCTTTTCTAAACCGTGTCACATTTTTTCCAAGATCAACGATCGTCCCGGAAAACTCGTGGCCCATGATTATTCCGGGTTCGTATAATCCAGACGAATATCCGTGTACATCCGACCCGCAAATGCCGGCAACCGCCACCTCAATCAGAACCTCATCCGGTTCGGGATCCGGGACGGGAACCTCCGAAACAGCAATTTCCCCAATATCCTGTAAAACGGCTGCTTTCATTTTTTACACTCCTCTCTGGATTCAGGCAAATCTCCCGGGAACGAAGAAAATCAAAGGAAGGAATTTTTATTTGTTCCGCTTTTGATCCCTTACTTTCAGCAATTCGTCCAGGGAATACGTATTAATGACATCTTTTGGCTGCAGCCAGGCCCGGCGCGCCACCCCCACACCCAGTTTGATCATATCCAATTGATACAACTGGTGGGTGTCGGTATTTATTGAAAGCTTAATTCCCATTTCCCGGGCCCGGCGGGCATTCATATCGGACAAATCCAGCCGGTCATAATAGGAGTTAATTTCCAGCACGGTGCCGGTTTCCGCCGCTTTTTTCATTACCCTGTCCAATTCCATGATGTACCCCTCCCGCTTGGAAATTAAGCGGCCGGTGGGATGGGCAATGATAAAGACGTACGGATTATCCATTGCGGCGAGCATGCGTTCCGTGACCTGCTGTTTGAATCCCTGATGAATGGCCGCAATCACAATATCCAGTCGGGCCAGAATCTCATCGGGATAATCCAGGGTTCCGTCGGAGAGAATGTCCACCTCGGCGCCTGCCAGAATTTTAATTTCGGGGATTTTTTCCTGCACGGCCTTAATGTCGTCCAGCTTCTGCAGCAGCCGTTCTTCCTCCAGGCCTCTGGCATATTTAACGGATTTGGAGTGATCGGAAATAGCAATGTAGCGATACCCCTTTGCCAGCGCTGCCCGGGCAATTTCCTCGATGGTCGCCCCTCCATCGCTCCATTTGGAATGCACATGCAAATCCCCCTGAATATCCGTCTGTTCGATGAGCCGGGGCAGCTGATGTCGGGCCGCCAGATCAATCTCGCCCCGGTCTTCGCGCATCTCCGGCGGAATCCAGTCCAGATTCAAAGCATGGTAAACATCCTGCTCCTCCGCGCCGCCAATTTTTTCGTCCCCTCGAAAAACACCGTACTCATTAATCTTGAGACCCTTCTTCTTGGCGATTTCCCGAAGGTGAATATTATGAGCTTTGGAACCGGTAAAATATTGAAGGGCCGCCCCGTACGATTCCTTTGGAATGGCCCTCAAATCTACCTGAATCCGATCTTCAACAATAACACTTCCCTTGGTATCGCCCGCTGCCAGAATCCGTGTGACCTGCGGCAGGTGGACAAAGGTTTGAATAATATCCGCACCCCGGTCCGTTTCAACCAGAATGTCAATATCGCCTACGGTCTCTTTCATTCGGCGGGTGGAACCGGCGGGTTGAATTTTTTCAAGGTTGGTTCGGGATTTGAGTTCAGAAATCAGTTCTTCTACCAGAGGCAGAGCCACGCCAATGGAAATCCGCTCCTGCGCTCGTTCGTGCAACTCAATCCCTTTCAAGATATTTTCGACCTTCTTTTGCCCCATCCCGGGCAGCTGCGCCAGACTGCCATCGGCGATGACCCGTTTCAGATCTTCCAGGTTTTCCACGCCCAGTTTTTTGTAGGCCAGCGCGACCGTCTTGGGCCCCATATTCTGAATCTCCAGCAACTCAATCAATCCGGCAGGCACGGATGAGACCACTTCCTCGTATTTGCTCATTTTACCGGTGGTCAGAAATTCTTCAATTTTGGACGCGAGAGCCGTTCCAATTCCGGGGATGTCTTTGAGGCGTCCCTCCCGCCAGACGTCCTCAATATCCTCCTGCATATCCCCGATAATACGGGCGGCCTTTCGATACGCATTGACCTTAAATGGAATTTCGCCCTGAAATTCAAGAACATCCGCAATTTTCTCGAACATCGTCGCAATGGTTCGGTTCTTCATGGCTGGATTCCTCTATTTTTCAAATCGTTGTGTAAATGCCCTGTTTTTAAAGACCCAATCCTTTTCGCTTTCCGATGAAACTTCAATGCGGCTTGCGCCAATCATCCACCAGGCGCCTCAATAATTTGGGACGGTTGGTAATAATCCCGTCCACCCCCCATCGGATAAACCTTTTCATGTCGTCTTCTTCGTCCACTGTAAAGACCATCACCATGTAATCGCGCTGCGCGCGTTTGAGAACACGTTCATCGGTTCGTCTGAAATAAAAAACCAGGCCGTAGGGCCGGTATTTGGGGGGAATAAAAGCTTCAATGGCAAAATAAAAATTGGGGTAATCCGTTAAAAAAGCGGTACGAATGCGCCGATTCATTTGATGCACATAAACAAGCGCCATAAAATTATAGGATGAAATGATAACGCGGTCCTCCAGATTCATTTCTTCGATAAGACGAACCACCTGGACCACCAGGTCCGTTTTTCGAAGCTCCAACCCCTTAATCTCCACATCCAATAAAATACGGTGATTCAGCATTTTCAGAACATCCGAAAAAAGAGGAATTTTCTCTTTTCCAAACTTCTTATTATTAAACGATTGGATATCAATCCCGTTCAACTCCTGCCAGGATGTCTTTTTGATTTCTTCTGAATTGTGAGCCAGCCGCTTCAGGGTTTCATCGTGAAACACAACAACCTCTCCCGTCGCGGTCTCCTGAACATCCAGCTCAATCATATCCGCGTGCAAATCCATGGCGCGCTGAAAGCTGTCCTTTGTATTCTCCAAAAATTCCAGAGGGGCTCCCCGGTGCCCCACGACCAGCGGCCGGGGTTCGGGAAGATTTTTTACGCGCCGCATCTTCCTGTTTTGAATCATCTTCGCCCTTTTTATGTTTCTGTTTTTTAGCCTCCATTATTCATAAACTTTCACCACGAAGCCCCCCAAGGCGCAAAGGGTATTCCAATCAAAATAATTAGCCAGTTGAAACTCGGTTCGTTTTGCGTAGTTTTCTGTTTCAATGACTTATTTATTTACCTTTTTGTCTATTCTGCCTTTGCGTTTTCGTGACTTTGCGGCTAATGAATTATTCAGGTCGGGAACCAATTTGATTAAGAATAGCTGCCAGTTTTTTCGTCTGATTTTTCCGGGAATACGTTTCCTGAAACACACGGAGCCGTTCCGGGGGTTCTCCTCCAAAATCTTCGCTTAAAAAGCTTTCCAATTCTCTTGAAATAGTCTCCGGATTGAAATCCGTAATGAGCCTGCCATAATTGTACGAGCGAAGCATTTTTGTAGCAACCACACCTTCCGGGGAAATGGCAAAAATGGGTTTTCCACTGGCCATGTACTCAAACAGCTTTCCTGTGACCATGCCGGGATTCACCTCCGCGGACAACGTAAAAAGCAAAGCCGAGGCCCCTTTTAGAAAGCCGATGGCGTCTTTGTGGGTCACGTAGGGCGCAAACTGTAAGATTTCCCGAATTTCGGGAGGGCACTTTACAGCAGAAATGTCTTCCCCCACAAAGAGGAATTGCCACTCCGACAAAACGGACGGATTTTTTCGCCTCACATTCTTGATCGCCTGAAAAAACAGCGACGGATCATTTGCTCCCCCCAGAGAGCCCAGATACAGCAGGGTTTTTTGGAGGAATTTTCTGGGTGCCGTTCCCTGAAAATCATCCGGATCAAAGCCGTTGGGAAGCTCGAAAAATTTTTCGGCATGATCCCGATCCAATGCCATCAAAGACCGGCGAATCGGTTCCGAGACAGCCACGACCGCATCCGCTGTTCGAATAACCGCCCGGGCCCATCTATCGTGCAGGACGCGGTGGAGCGGCGTCGGTGCGTAGAGGTACTCTCCGCCCAGCCAGTAATCCCGAAAATCAGCAACCCAGGGAATACCAAATTTCTTTTTCACTTTCATCCCCAACAGGTGCGCGGTAAGCGGAGGCGACGTGGAAATAACGGCAGCCGGCCGGATGCGCTTCACAAGATGCACCAATGCCCTCCAGGCGAAGGGGTACCAGCCAATTTTGCTGTCCGGGATGAAAAAGAGGCGGGCCAGCCCAACGCCCTTCGAGGGAAGGGTTGTTTTCCCGCCCGAACCGGTCGGATTTCCCCTTTTGAATTTGGCCAAAATCCGTGCGGGGTCGAGGGAACCCGTGCGGTAAACCGGTTGGTTTTGAACGTCTTCCAACAGCGTGTAATCGTAAGCATAATAAACAATATCCTTTACCGTCACCACATGGGGCTGCCATCCACAGCCCGGCAGAAATTTAACCCATTTTGCCGCGCGCTGCACACCGCCCATTCCCAGCGGAGGAAAATAGTAGGCTATGATAAGAACCGGTTTCATCTTCCAATCAAATCATCAATTGTTTCCCGCTCCCGCACCACGGTAAAGGACGCGCCGTCCACCAAAACCTCGGGAATGCGCGGACGTCCGTTGTAAGTAGAGGATAGGGTGTAACCGTAAGCGCCGGCTGATAAAATGGCCAGCAGATCGCCTCTGCGAACCTCCGGAAGAGGGCGGTCTTTAGCGAAAAAATCTCCCGATTCACAAATCGGTCCCACAATATCCAGTGACATCATCTCTCGTTCCGGTCGTTTTTCAACGGGGACAATCCGGTGGTAGGCCTGATACAGGCTCGGCCGGATCAGGTCATTCATGCCGGCATCCACAATCGCGAATTTCTTTAAGCTCGTTTCTTTCCGGTACAGCACACGCGTCAACAAAACTCCGCCGTTTGCGGTTAAAAAGCGGCCGGGTTCAAAAATAAGGGTGCACCCCAAATCGCTTAAATGGGGCAAAATGGCGCGCATCAGATCCGCGGGAGTCGGCGGCTCCGCCGGCTCACGGGGTTCGTATAATGGCTCGTCGATAACCCGGTTGTAGTCCACACCCAACCCGCCGCCCATGTCAATTACCGTCAGGGCAATTCCCGCCTGTTTCAGGTCGGTTACCAGTTTGCGCAACGACCGGGCACTTTCCACAAAGGGATCGACAGAGAGAATCTGGGAACCAATGTGGCTGTGAACACCCAGGAGCCGGATGTTCGGCAGGGCCGCTGCCTTTTCAAAAACGGCGTAGGATTTTCCGATGGCAATGCCAAATTTATTCTTGGCCATTCCGGTTGAAATGTAGGGGTGACTTTTGGGGTCGATATCCGGATTGACCCGGATATTGACGGGCGCTTTCCGCTGCACCTGACCCGCAATCTCGTTGATGACCTCCAGTTCTTGTTCCGATTCCACATTAAATGCCCGGATGGATTTTTCCAGCGCAAATGCAATTTCATCATTTCGCTTGCCCACACCGGCAAAGACAATCTTTTCCGGCGGAATACCGGCGGCCAGGGCCATGGCCAATTCCCCGGCCGAAACCACATCGGCGCCGGCCCCCTCTCGGGCAAACAGCTTTAGCACTTCCGGATTATTATTGGCCTTGAGCGCAAAACATGTCAGATGCTCCTGCCCCCCAAAAGCCTTTTCAACGGATCGCAGCCGTTCAATAAAATGACGCTTGCTGTACACATAAACGGGCGTCCCCACCTTGGACACAATTTCGGTCAGGGGCACATCTTCGGCAAACAATGTGTTGTCTTTGTAGTAGAAATCACGCACCACTTTCAGTTATCCTTTCATTGATTTGAGTCACCAGACTGGTAATTTCGGGCAGATGTTTTTGGGTGATTTCCCGTCCTGCTTGAATAATGCGTTCGGCTTTGAAAAATTCCAGCAATTGCACATCGGCAAGATTGGGTTCCAGTAAAATTTCCGGCGGATTCTGATGCAGACGCAGCTCACAAATAGTGTTCTCGGCAATAGTCAGGCTTTGAAGCATAACCGTAAAGATTCCCGGTACAATTGCCGGATGCGGGTTTTCGTATTCCTTTAATCGATTTAAAACATTAATGAGTTTTTCCTGAAGGACGTCCTGGGAAATTTCCTTGTGCTCCAGCTTTTTTAAGGAGGTTTGAATAATCTCCGGCAATTTTTTGGCAACGGCCCGCCTTTTCCTCCGTGCCTTTTTCAGATAAAGAAACTTGGCCTTTTCCTCCACTTTCGGAATAACATTGACCGCAATCACCGCATCCACCGGCCACCTTCTTGCCACGCTCACCGGAACCGGGTTCACCAATCCGCCATCCACCAGAAAGCGATCCTCATAGCGGACAGGAGCAAAAATGCCCGGGATTGAAATACTTGCCCGAACGGCGGGAATAATGCTCCCCTTATTGAATATGACTTCATGTCCCGATGAAAGTTCGGTTGCCACGCAGGCAAACGGAATGCGCAGCTCTTCGATTTCCACCTCTTCAATAAATGTCTGCAGAAATTTCTGAATCCGCTGACCGGCAATCAAGCCTGATTTTGGAAATGTGGGCAGAAACATTCGCGCCGTTGTTTTCCAGTTCATGGAACAGGCAATGCGGGCCATTTCTTCCCCCGACAATCCCGCAGCCCACAACGCCCCAATAAACGCCCCGGCACTTGTACCCGCCACGGCCGAAATCGGAATGTGATTCTCCTCAAGAACTTGAATCACTCCAATGTGAGCCAGTCCCTTGGCAGAACCGCTTCCGAGGGCAAGGGCAATTTTGGGGGAATTTAATGCCATGTTTTTTCCGAAAACAACCTCTCTTTTCCAAAAAACAAGAAAACACTTCTCACGCACCAATAAAAAAGACGGCCATGAGCCGTCTTATTACAAAATACGTTCCGATGACCCCTTATTTTTCTGACGGGGTATCAGGAGTGGAATTGGACGCCGGTGGATTCAATTTCCGTTTATTTAACATGCGATAGAGGGCATCCATGTCGATGCCGGAAACCTTTTCCAGGGCTTCATTAATCATATATCCAAAAATCAAAAATTCATCTTCTTCAAATCGAATATTCAGGTTATGTACATTAACATGAATACAACCGGCCTCGCATCGATACACCTGACCATCAATTTCGGGAGCACTTGAAAATATTTGAGAATCTTCAAACATTTTGGCCACCTTTCTTAAGGAGCAACGATTGAGGAACAAATTAGACCTGTTTACGAAAATTAATGTACTAATTTTTCCAAGCAAAAACAAAGGTTTTTTGGAGCTTTTCGTTCCAACAACCGGCGTTGCTCTCAATTACCGTCTGAAAAATCAACCGGGAGGCCAAGTCATTCGGCGTCCGCCCAGCAGGTGCATGTGCACATGGTAAATCCATTGTCCCGCATTTTCGCCGGTATTCCACACAAGCCGATAGCCTGTTTCCGCCACGCCAAATTCTTTTGCAATTTTTTGCGCCACCACCGCCATCTTGCCAATCAGGGGAACATCCTGGGGATCTACATCATTCAGACTGGCGATATGCTTTCTGGGAACAATGAGCACATGGATGGGAGCCTGGGGATTAATATCGTGGAAGGCGACGATTTCATCGTCCTGATAAACAAATTCTCCCTGCAACTCGCCAGCGATAATTTTACAAAACACACAGTCAACCATTGCTTATCCTCCCATATTAAAGTCGATTACAATTCGTCCAAAAGGGTTAGTACCTGGCAGCTGGCCGCAATAGCCGCGGTTTCGGAGCGAAGACGCCGTGATCCCAGTGACACCGTTTCAAATCCCGCATTTTTGGCACGTTGAATTTCTGCCGGGCTAAACCCGCCCTCCGGACCAATCAGGATCGCCACCTCTCTCGGAGGCAGGCGTTTCATTTTCAAATAGGCCTGAAGAACCGATCGGATCGAAGACTTCCCCTCCATTTCGGGGAGGATCTTCACGGGAACCGCTTTTAGCTGCTGTAAAACCTCCTCAAATGGCTGCGGTTCACTAATTCCGGGAAGCACCGAACGCCCGCTTTGTTTAATGGCGGCCATTACGATCCGGTTCCAACGCCTAAGGCGGTTCTTGTCCGGTTCAACAATCGTAAATTCAGAAGATATGGGCAGAAATGTACTCACCCCCAATTCCGTCGCCTTCTCCAGCAGCCAATCGAACCGCGGGTTTTTAATCATTGCCTGGACCAGAATAATATGCGTCAGGGGTTCATTTCTGCGCCGCCATATTTTTTGAATTTCTCCCCGGACAAAATCCCTGTCAATGGAAATAATCCCAAATTCGTAGGAATTTCCATGCCCGTCCACGGCAATTAATACATCCCCAACACGTTTTCGCAATACTTTTACGAGGTGCTTAAATTCATCTCCCCGAATGATCAGAAAATTACCCTGAACATCCTCAGGATGAACAAAAAAACTTTCATAATGGGCCATTTTTACAAGCCGCCCTTAAATCAAAAAAGGAAACATTCAATCGCCAGTTAGTCAAGCTGCACACAATATTGCCCCTTATGCAAAAAGGGTAGCCCCGTACCAAAGCGTGTGAAAGCCCTATTAGAATTTACACTCTTTTCCAAAAAATTCAAGCAAAAAGTTGGTTTTTTTGAATCCTTGCTCTGTTCCTTTTTTATCTCTCGCGACTTCTTGTGCCACTTTTTTCCCGCCTTGAAGAATCCTTTTCAACCCGCTCCCTCGCTCAGGGCCGTATCAAAAGTCCTTTTTTCAGGAAAAAATGAGTAGTTGTCATTGCGAAGCAGGAAAACGATTTAAAATAGATTGAGTTTTAAATCGCTAATTATTTTAATTATAATAACCTTTGTGATATGGGGTCTTCGTGGCAAAAATTTATGAATCATACAGGCTAAAAAGCAACGCCCCCGTCAAAAATGAACTGGCCGCGCAAGGATTCATTCCAGGCGTATTCAAATCGCAGGCTATTTGAATAGGGCAATAAAACATTCAGACCCACCCCAAAACCGCTCTGGAAATGCCGGATCCCCACCTCCCGCCTCTGGTTGAATACCAATCCCGTATCGCTGAAAAGTGTACCGTAAACGGCAAACTCCAGTTCTTTGAGCGAAGCGGTTTTCCGGGACAAATTGTAGTAGCGTTTGGGCACAAGGGCAAACCGCAAGGCTGCCGATGCCAGAACGCGATTTTCTCCTTCGTATGATTCAAAAAAATGACCGCGGATTCGCTGGTCATAACCGAGAAAGATGTGTTCATACACGGGAATGGTTCCCGTGCGAAACGCACCGGCCGTACGACCTGCAAGGATAATTGAGTGAATGTCACGATAGGCCCGGATATCGTAAGAAAGGGATTGGGAGGTGCGATGGCTTTGATTCAGCCAGGCGTGTGCCAGACTCACTTCTGCCAGATAGCCATTCAATGGGTATTCGTGCAAATCGCGGCTATCGTATTTCAGGAAAACACCCACCTGTCCCCACAAATCCCTGCCGGAAGAATGAATGGCGGCCAGAGGATTTGACGGGTTTACCTGCTCAATTTTCGTTTGGAAACCCACATAACGATAGATTCCGAAACGTCTTCCAAAGCGAAAAAGAGCGCGTCTTGAAAGAGAGGTTAAATCAGTAAACCTGTTTGTATGATTTGTCACCCGAATCGAATGGAGGAAAAATGATGTAAAATACCGCTTCTCCCCGCCAAACCAATCATTCCGATAGGCGAATTTCAATCCCGGGTTAAATCCGGCCCAGCCCAGAAAGAATAATTTTTCGGCCCGACCCCGAAAATTGTAGTGAACCACTCCCCCACCGTAGGAAATCTTTGAAAAACTGTGTTCATTAAAATTCAGAATAGGAATCGGAAAAATATACCATCTTTCGGTAACCACGATTTTGAGATCGGTTTTTCCTTCATCCCTCAAAAACACAAATTGCACCCGGTTAAAAAGATAGAGATTTTCAATTCGTTTTTTTGCCAGAATGAGATTCCTTTTGCTGACGGTGTCTCCGGGACGAAATTCCAGTTCCCTCAAAATAATAGGCGTTTTTGTGTGAACATTTCCAACAACAATCACACGAGCAATCCGAATGGAATCCGGCAAAGCAGAAAGAGATTGGCAAATGGCGGGACGGACAAAAAAGAGAGTCATGGCAAGCCCGAAAATGGCAAGAATTTGTTTACCTTTTTTTTCCATTACCATCGAGGCAATATCCTCATGGTTACACGCCACTGCCCTTCTTTTTCGTGAATGGGGTGGCCAAGGTCCAGTCGAATCAAATCGCCGGAAATGGAAAGAGACAATCCGGCATCATACTTGAAGGGAATCGACGTCTTTGGCGGGGAAACCACCGAGTTCCAGGTTTCGGGAAACCACCCTTTTCCGGCCTCCGCAAAAAACGATAATTCGATCATATCTGAAAAGGGAATCCACGAAAACACCGGGGAATTCATAATATCCCCCTCGAAGCCGTACACGACGCGTCCCAGGAGCACCCCTGAGGCATTCTTAAATGCCTTGTAGGGATATCCCTGAAGTGTACCAATTCCTCCAAAATCAATCAGATGCTGCGGAAGATAGGCGGCATTCCAGACCTTCGCGCCACGAAGTTGAAGGGACACCTTCTGATTTTCAACGGTTGGCTGAAACCAGCGCAGCGTGGCAAAAGCGCCCATGTAATCAGAAAATGTCGTGTTCGCCGGCAGAACTGACCGCTCACCCGCTATCTGAACATAAATGCCCTTCATGGGGTAAATCGGGTTATCCAATCGATCGAAGATGAGTGACAGGCGAACCAGATTCTCTTTTCCTGCCGCAACTCCGGGGTTTGAACGGAATTTTTTCCGTTTGGCCGGGCAAAGACTCCAGTCGGTGCTCTTCTTCAGATTCCCATACTCAGCCGCCCGAAATAACCCCCGAAGCGTGAAGCGGTCTTTAACCTGAAATTGCGCCCAGCCTTGCCATCCTTTCAGGGCATAATAATCCATGAAATCTTCGTGCAGTAAAACCCCTGCAAAGCTGTTTTCAATTTCTCCAATGATCCAGGCTTCATTGCATACGGTATGATTGAAATAGCCGGCTCCCAGTTGAATGTGATTTTCCTTGCCAAAATCGGCGATGCCAAACAGGTGATATCGCGGCGCCTTGAGCGCAAATCCGTAGCCTGCTCCGCCGGCCAGTGCCACTTTTTTCTTCGAAAACGGAACAAGTGTCACATCCAATCCCGCAAAAAGGCCTTCTACACGATTGTAGTGATTCCACGACGAGATGTCGGTGCGTTGATTGAATTGCACGGGCTCCACTTCCTTCGGGATTGTAAATTGAATTTGCGCTAAAATCATATTTGAAGCCGCGCCTGTTCCAATTAAAAGACCAATAAAAATAAATCTACGGAAAGCTTTCATACGTCCTCCCAAAACGAAAACGAATAACTCAAAACCAGATTAACCTCTTACTAACCATTTTTTAACGGCTCAACCGGACTCTGAATTTCGGTGATTTTTGCCCGTATTCTGTGCGTGTCACGCATCTCCTGCCGCTTTGAGTTTTGTTTAAGGATTTATTATTCTCAGTAAACAACACCCCGGGTAATGAAATATCCATTTTCACGCCGCCCCGCCAAAATCCCCTCTTGAGAGGGGTGTCTCCGCCAGCTGGCGGGGACGGGGTGTGTAATCTGTTCCTCGAAGAATCATTGTGAGAAAAACTAAGATTCAAAAAACACACCCCTAAATCCCCTCTTATTAGAGGGGACTTACCCGCTTCCCCGCTTCGGCTATTCTCAACACAATTACCACGATGACTCGTTGTAATTCTTCAAATAAAACGATCAAAACCGACTTGCCTTCAAAACAGAAAATACAA
>JAADHR010000019.1 GCA_013151735.1 Calditrichota bacterium
CCCAAATACCGTCCCTGTCCTTTGTTGAAGAAAATGGTGGCTGCTGGACATTTGGGCCGAAAAACCGGGAAAGGGTTTTACGATTATCAGTCCTAGTCCCTTTGTGTTTTTGCGGAAAATATTTTGTTGATGAAAGGAGTAAACCATGAATTTTCTATTAGATGATGATCATAAAATGGTTCGGGAAACGGCGCGGTCGTTTGCTGAAGATGTGCTGGCCCCGGGTGCCGGTGAACGGGATGAAAAGGAAATCTATCCGGAAGAAGGCGTGAAACAAATGGCCGAGCTGGGATTTCTGGGCGTCACTGTGCCCGAAAAGTACGGCGGTGCCGGAATGGATTATCTGGCTTACGCGCTCATCATGGAAGAAATTGCCCGGGTGGATGCCTCGGCTGCCGTTGTTATTGATGTGAACAACTCTCTGGTTTGCGACACCTTTTTGATGTTTGGCAACGAAGAGCAAAAACAAAAATATCTGGTACCACTGGCTAAGGGCGAACAATTAAGTGCCTTTGCCCTTACCGAGCCGGGTGCCGGTTCGGACCCGGCATCCCTGATTACCAGCTATCGCGAGGACGGTGATTCGTACATCCTGAACGGTTCGAAAGTCTTTATTACCAACGCGGCCCATGCCGACGTGCTGATTGTTTTTGCCACAAAGGATCGCTCGATGGGGTACCGCGGGATTAGTGCATTTATTGTGGAGAAGGATTTCCCCGGATTTCATGTGGTCAAAAAGGAAAAAAAGCTGGGCATTCGCGCCTCGGATACCTGTGAGCTGTCTTTCGAAGATTGCCGGGTGCCCAAAGAAAACATGATCGGTCCCGAAGGAAAGGGCCTGCGAATTGCCCTTTCTGCTCTGGACAATGGGCGCATCGGGATTGCCGGTCAGGCACTGGGAATTGCTCAGGGTGCCTTTGACGCGGCGCTGGCCTACTCAAAAGAGCGCAAACAATTCGGTAAATTAATATCGGAATTCCAGGGCATTCAATTTAAACTGGCGGAAATGGCCACGGAATTGGAAGCCGCCCGTTTACTCACCTATCAGGCGGCCTGGTTGAAAGATCAGGGCAAGGAATATGTACGAGAGGCGGCCATGGCAAAACTGAAAACGTCGGCCGTTGCGGTTAAATTGTCCGACGATGCCGTTCAAATCCACGGGGGCTATGGGTACATAAAGGATTTTCCTGTGGAGCGGTTTTTCAGAGACGCCAAGATTACGGAAATATACGAAGGGACCTCTGAAATCCAAAAAATTGTTATTGCTCGTCAGCTTTTAAAATAAAGATTGTTTTTTGCCCAATAAGTTCATAAATTTAATCTTCAAAAAATAGCACGGTTTAGAGGAGGAATTATGGCTGAAGTGCCGGAAAATGGGAAAATATGGTTTGACGGAAAAATAATTGATTGGCAAAATGCAACCATTCATGTCCTTTCACATGTGGTTCACTATGGCTCGAGCGTATTTGAAGGATTGCGCTGTTACAATACCCGAAAAGGGCCGGCAATTTTTCGTCTGAAGGAGCATATAAAACGCCTTTTTAATTCAGCGAAGATTTACCGGATGCCGATTCCTTATTCACCGCAAGAGCTGGAACAGGCGTGTATTGATATTGTCAATGCCAATCATCTGAAGGAAGCCTATCTGCGCCCCATTGCCCTGCGGGGCTATAAAACCCTGGGCGTGGATCCCAAAGATTCTCCCATTCATGTGGCCATTGCGGCCCTGGTTTGGGGAAAGTACCTGGGTGACGAGGCCATTAACATTGGTGTGGATGTGAAGGTTTCATCCTGGAATCGGCTTCCGCCCAATACAATGCCTGCTCTGGCAAAGGCCGGGAGCAACTATATGAATTCACAACTTATAAAAATGGAAGCGGTTCTGGATGGGTATACGGAAGGGATTGCCCTGAACACGGAGGGCTATGTAAGTGAAGGCAGCGGCGAAAATCTTTTTCTGGTCCGCGATGGAAAATTGTACACGCCTCCACTGGCGGCTTCTATTCTTCCGGGAATTACACGCGATTCCGTTTTTAAGATTGCCAATGACTTGGGCTACGAGGTAATCGAAGAAATGATTCCGCGCTCACTGCTTTATCTGGCAGACGAACTGTTTTTTACGGGGAGCGCCGCCGAAGTCAGCCCGATTAAATCGGTGGATCATATTCCCATCGGTGAAGGGAAGCGGGGTCCCATTACGGAGGCCATTCAAAAGCATTTTTTTGGAATACTATCTGGTGAAATTGAGGATAAATACGGTTGGCTGACCTTCATTTAACGCGCGAATTGACCTGAGGGCACGGGGAAAAATGGCAAAAAGCGGAAGACGAATCGCCCGGGAATATGCGTTGCAGTCGCTCTACGCATACGAGATGACGCAGGAGAACCTGGATAAAATCATTGACGATATTATTAATTTAAGGCTCAAGGATGAGAAGACGCGTGCCTTTTCCGAACTGCTGGTCCGCAGGGTTGTCGGCCATCAGAAAGAATTGGATCAGATGATTCGCAATAAGGCGATCAATTGGGATTTTACCCGAATTGCCATTATTGACAAACTGATCCTCCGGATGGGAATATCCGAATTTCTTTTTTTTGAGGATATTCCTCCGAAAGTAACGATCAATGAGGCCATTGAAATCGCAAAAAAATTTAGCACAGAAAAAAGCGGCAGTTTCATTAACGGGATTTTGGATTCGATTCTCAATGATTTAAAAAAATCCGGCAAACTGCACAAAAGCGGCCGGGGTTTGCTGGACGTGAAACTTGAACTCTAAAGATGGGGCCGGTGAAACCCTTGTGCGTTCTTTGTGCGTTAAATTCATTGGAAATGTCTAAAATATCGTATTAATTTTAAAGACGAATGAACAATAGAAGTCGAAAAAAGGTGTAAATAGAATTTAAATCCGTTTAATCATTACGAAAAGGTGATGTTGAAAAGATGTTAGGAAATATTGTAACCAAGATTGTGGGCAGCAAAAATGATCGGGAAATTAAAAAGCTGCGCCCGATGGTTGAAAAAATAAATGAAGCCTATGAGCAGCTTCATAACCTGTCCGAGGATGAGCTGAAAGCGCAAACGGATAAATTCAAGCGCATTATCCAGGAGCGCACAAAAGACGTGACGGACAAAATCGAATCCCTCAAAAAGGAATTGGAAGAAAGTTACAAAAATCCTGAAAACACCATTGAGGATCGGGATGCCATCCGGGATGAAATCGCAGAACTGGAAGACCGTGAAAAAGAGATTATCGATGAGGTGTTGGACGAACTTCTTCCTGAGGCCTTTGCAACGGTTAAAGAGGTGTGCCGCAGATTTTCGGAAGAGAAACGCTCCTGGAATGTGGTCGATCACAAAATGATCTGGGACATGGTTCCCTTTGATGTCCAATTGATGGGCGCGATTGTGCTTCATCAGGGAAAAATCGCCGAAATGGCTACCGGTGAAGGAAAAACTCTGGTGGCTACGATGCCCCTTTACCTGAATGCGCTGACCGGAAAAGGGGCGCATCTGGTTACGGTGAATGACTACCTGGCCCGTCGCGATGCGGAGTGGATGGGTGAAATCTTTAAATATCTTGGTCTTTCGGTTGCCTACATCACAAACGACATGGATACCGAACAGCGAAAGCGGGCTTACGCAGCAGATATTACTTACGGAACCAACAATGAGTTTGGTTTCGATTATCTTCGGGACAATATGGCCATTTCTGTAGATGACATGGTTCAACGGGGGCACTATTATGCCATCGTTGATGAGGTTGACAGCGTGCTCATCGATGAGGCACGGACGCCGTTGATTATTTCCGGCCCGGTAGGGTACTCCAATCAAAAATACAAAGAAATGAAGCCGATGGTCGAGCGGCTGGTCCGAAGCCAGACAATCCTTGTGAATCAATTTATTTCAGAGGCCGAGAAGCTTCTGAAAGAAGGAAAAGAATATGAGGCGGGGATCCGTCTTTTACAGGCCAGCCGGGGGGCACCCAAAAACAAGCGGCTGATCAAATTGCTGCACGAACCGGGTCTCCAAAAGCTGGTGAGACGGGTAGAAAATGATTTTATCCGGGATAAGCGCCTTCACGAAGTGGATGATGATCTGTATTATTCCATCGATGAAAAGAGCAACACCATCGATTTGACGGACAAGGGGCGCGAAAAGCTTGCCCCTAACAATCAGGAAATGTTTATTATTCCGGATATTGATGAGGAAACGGAAAAAATTGAGGAGGACGAAAGTCTCTCGAAATCGGAAAAAGAGCGGCGAAAAGAAAAACTGATCACAGAATATGCGGAAAAAAACGAGAAACTTCACAACATCCAGCAATTGCTAAAGGCCTACTCGCTTTTTGAAAAGGATGTGGAATATGTCGTTTCCGACGGAAAAGTGATGATTGTGGATGAGTTTACCGGTCGTCTCATGCCCGGCAGGCGCTACAGCGACGGGCTTCATCAGGCTCTGGAAGCAAAAGAGAATGTGAAGGTAGAAGGCGAAACACAAACGCTGGCCACCATTACCCTTCAAAATTATTTTAGAATGTACTACAAACTGGCCGGCATGACCGGTACCGCGGCGACCGAAGCCAACGAGTTCTGGGAAATTTATAAATTGGATGTGATAGTTATTCCCACCAACCGTCCCGTGCGCCGAATTGATTATCAGGATCAGATTTATCGCACACGGCGGGAAAAGTACAACGCAGTGATCGAAGAAGTGGTCCGGCATCATAAAGCCGGACGGCCGGTGCTGGTCGGTACGGTTTCGGTGGATGTGTCTGAAACACTCAGCCGGATGCTGAAACGCCGGGGGATCAAACATTCTGTTTTAAACGCGAAATATCACCAGCAGGAAGCGGAAATTATCTCGCGAGCCGGTGAGCCCGGTGCGGTAACCATTGCGACCAATATGGCCGGACGCGGAACGGATATCAAGCTTGGAAAAGGTGTTGTACGCTGTTCGGAATGCTTCCTTGTAAATCGTGAAAATCAGGCACCAGACGATATTGACATCAATGCGTGCAAAGCGGACATGCCGTGCGGATTACACATTATCGGAACAGAACGGCATGAATCCCGCCGAATTGATTTACAGCTTCGCGGGCGGGCAGGGCGTCAGGGAGACCCCGGGTCCTCAAAATTCTACCTTTCTCTGGAAGACGATTTGATGCGCCTGTTTGGATCGGAGCGCATTGCCGGTGTCATGGACAGGCTGGGGCTGAAAGAGGGTGAAGTCATTACCCATTCTATGATTACAAAATCCATTGAACGGGCGCAAAAGCGTGTAGAGGCTCAAAATTTTGGTATCCGAAAGCACCTGCTGGAATACGACGATGTTATGAATCAACAGCGGGAAGTTATTTACGATCGGAGAAACCATGCCTTGCGGGAAGAAAATCTTAAGGATGAAATCATCGATATGATTGATGGCTTTGTGCGCAATGTTGTGGAAGAGTATTCGGATTCCAGTGCGTATTCGGAAGAGTGGGACTGGGAAGGCATGCGCGCAGAATTTATGCGGGTTATGATGATTAAACTTCCCTTTAAAGAATCAGAAATTCCCGAATTGAGCCAGGAGGAAGTCATCGAGCGTATCCGTGAGAAGGCCATGCAGGCCTATGAATACCGGGAGCGCAAATTTGGTTCGGAAATGATGCGCGAAATCGAGCGAATTGCAACCCTTCGGGTGATTGATGAACAATGGAAAGAACATCTGTATGAAATGGACCTGCTGAAAGAGGGAATTGGGCTGCGTGCATACGGCCAGAAGGATCCGTTGATCGAGTACAAAAAGGAAGGTTTCCGGATGTTTACGGAAATGCTCGATCGCATTAACGAAGGCGTCTTGCAGTTTGTGTTCCGTGCACAGCCTCAGATTATTCCCCAGATTGAGCCTCGGCCGCGGCCTCAGCAGATCTCGGCCATTCATGAATCCTCTACGGGAATGGGTTACAGGGGAATTCCGGAAGCTGTGGCCGAAGAGGAAGTGGCAGCCCGCCGGCAGGGCGGACGCGATCCGTCGCAGCCCAAACAGAAACCCATTCGGGTGGTTCCGAAAGTGGGCCGAAATGATCCCTGCCCCTGCGGCAGCGGCTTAAAGTACAAATATTGTCACGGGCGAAAAAAGTAAATCAAATATGAAATTGTTGTAAAATATCTTGACATTTCCATATTTATTATTAAATTTTAGGTGATTCTTGCGAGCTGTTTTTGGCCTCTTTAGAAGAGGGCAGGAATCTTTTTCCCTTGGGACGAAGAAAATATGAGGCAGAAATGAACGAGCGTGTGGTTGAAATACTGGTCTATCTGATGAGTCAAATTCGTGAAAAAAATGGCGGGATTGAAGGGATAGACGGGATGTCGAAGGAATTATTAAATCAGGGCTACACCGAAAATGAAATCAATGCCGCTTTTTCCTGGCTGTTTGAAAAAATTCAGATGGATCAGGAAGAAATATTTGGGGAAACCTTCAATGAACTTCGCAATGGTTTCCGCGTGTTGCACGAGGCGGAAAAATTGGTCATTCGTCCCGAGGCTCAGGGCTATTTGATTCAACTAAAGGAATTGGGCATCATTTCTCAATCGGATATGGAACAGATTATCGAGCGAGCCATGATGTTGGGGGTAAGTGCTGTTTCCGCGGAAGACATTAAATCAATTGTGGTGGCGCTGCTGTTCGGTTCGGATGAATTGGACGACCAATTACTGGGCCGCACCATTTTGGGCCGGAACAACATTGTCCAGTAGCGATTACGTGTTTTTTGGGGGGAGTTTCTTCTTCAGATGCAGGGTGTCCGTTTGGGCGGATCAGATGGCCGCGCGTTTAATAATAAACTTGAACTTAATGATTGTCTAAATATATGCCAAAATCTCTCGTTATTGTCGAATCGGTTGCAAAAACAAAGACTATTAACCGCATTCTTGGAAAAGACTACGTCGTTAAGGCCTCGGTGGGGCATGTCAAGGACCTTCCGAAAAATCGCCTGGGTGTAGACGTTGAGAATGGGTTTGAGCCGGAATATATTACGATTAAGGGCAAGGGGAAAATCTTACAAGAGCTCCGTAAACTTGCAAAAAGCTCAAATCAGGTTTTTATTGCCACAGACCCCGACCGCGAAGGCGAAGCCATTGCTTACCATTTGGCCAATGAGTTAAAAGCCAAAAACGGCAATGTGCACCGCGTTCTTTTTAATGAGATCACAAAGTCTGCCGTGAGTCGGGCCATTGAACATCCTACCACGATTAATTTGGAAAAAGTCAATGCACAGAAGGCACGGCGGGTTTTAGACCGGCTTGTCGGGTACAAGGTCAGCCCCTTTTTATGGAAAACGATCTACAGGGGGTTAAGCGCCGGACGTGTCCAGACCGTGGCGTTGCGGCTTATTTGCGAGCGCGAAAGTGCGATTGAAGCATTTGTCCCGGAAGAATATTGGTCCATTAAGGCTCAGGTACAGGGCGAAAAGACAGATCCGTTTTTTTCGGAGCTTGTGAAGGTTGGAGGGAAAAAGCCCAAGATTTCCGATGAAGCCACGGCTTCCAGGCATGTCAGTGCCATCGAAAAACAGTCCTTTGTGGTTTCGAACGTTACGAAGAAGACGGTCAAGCGAACTCCCTCGCCTCCGTTTACAACCAGTACGCTTCAGCAAGAAGCCGCACGGCGATTTGGTTTTTCATCTTCCAAAATTATGACTATTGCCCAGCAACTTTATGAGGGAATTGATGTGGGCAAAGAAGGCAGCGTAGGCTTGATTACCTACATGCGTACCGACTCCACCCGAATTGCGGAAGAAGCCCTTGAGGCCGCCCGGGTATACATTGCCGACAATTATGGCCCGGATTATGTCCCGGATAAACCGCGCCGCTTTAAGACGAAAAAATCGGCCCAGGATGCACACGAGGCCATTCGGCCGACATCCATGTCCCGGGAGCCGCGCAAAATTGGCCGGTACTTAACGCCCGATCAGCGAAAACTTTACGAATTGATCTGGAATCGGTTTGTGGCATCCCAAATGGCCCCGGCCGTGTTGGATCAAACCAGCATTGAAATTGAAGCCGGCGATTATGTATTCCGAACAACGGGTTCGGTCATTCGGTTTCGGGGGTTTTTGCAGGCCTATGAGGAATCAAAGGAACCCGCCGAAAACGAGGAAAAAAAGGATGGCTATGTTCCCGGCAATCTCAAAAAAGGCGATCCGCTTAGACTGCTGGGCGTGACACCGGAACAGCATTTTACCAAACCACCGGCACGATTTTCGGAGAGTACCCTGATCAAGGAACTGGACAATCTTGGCATCGGGCGTCCCAGCACCTACGCGGTGATTATTTCGACGCTGATTCACCGGAAGTATGTGGAAAAGAAAGAGCGCCGCCTTTTTCCAACGGAATTGGGCCGGACGGTGAGTCACATTCTGGTCCAGAATTTCCCCAATATTTTCGATGTCAATTTTACGGCAACCCTGGAAACCAAGCTCGATCTCATCGAAACGGGAAAACGGGATTCGGTGGAAGTTTTGGCCGAGTTTTACGGATCGTTTGAAGAGGCCTTAAACAAAATTGATCTTAAGAAAGACCAAATTAAGGCGTCCTTGCAAGAGGAAACCGGTGAAACCTGCCCGGAGTGCGGGCGTCCGCTGGTGGTGAAGTGGGGGCGAAACGGGAAATTTTTGGCGTGCAGCGGCTATCCGGAGTGCAAATACACGCGCCCGTTAAAGGAAGAGGAACAACAGGTCACAGACGAAAAATGTCCGAAATGCGGTGCGCCGCTGGTCGTAAAAGTGGGCCGCTATGGTCGTTTTCTGGCCTGTTCTAATTATCCAAAATGCAAATTTACAAAGCCTCTTACGCTGGGCATTCCGTGTCCCAAGGAAGGATGTGATGGCCAAATTGTGGAGCGCCGTACCAAACGGGGACGTATTTTTTACGGATGCAGTGCCTACCCCAAATGTGATTTTGCGAGCTGGTACAAACCCGTTGCCATGTCGTGTCCCAATTGCGGAAATTCCTATCTGGAAGAGCATCATACAAAATCCAAAGGGGATTTTCTGAAATGCCCGAATTGCAAGGCAGAATTCCCCTTCAGCCTTGAAGAAGAAAAAAATCACAACTAACACACGTGCAACAACACATCCAACAGTTCCTGCGTTCGTTAGAGACGGAAAGAAATCTGTCTCCCTTTACAATCGATGCCTATCGAATGGATCTGGAGCAATTTGTTGATTTTCTGGAGAGATCCTATCCTGATTGGCTGCCGGAACAAAAATGTGAGAAACTTTCCAAACAGCATATCCGATCATTTCTGGCCTATCTTTCGGAACAGGGAAGGAGCCGAAAAACAATCGGACGAAAATTGGCGGCCATCCGTTCCTTTTTTAAGTTTCTCATGCGGACCGGAGCCATTCAGACGAATCCTGCAAAAGCGATTCATACACCCAAAGCGGAGAAAAAATTACCCGTCTTTTTAAGCATTCAGGAAGCCTTTGATTTATTGGAACTTCCGGACAAATCGACTCCGGAGGGAATACGGGATCGGGCCATCCTCGAAATTTTTTACGGAACAGGGATTCGACTTCGTGAGTTAACTAAAATAGAAATAAATGATGTTGATTTCCACGAAAATCTGATTCGAGTGGTTGGAAAAGGAAATAAAGAACGGTTGGTGCCCATGGGAAAAATGACGGTTGAAGCTCTTCGAAATTATCTGAAAATTCGCAATCATTTTTTTCCAAAAAATGGGGATCAGACAACGGCTTTATTTCTGAGTAATCGGGGAAAGCGAATTTCACCCAGAACCGTGCAAGCACGAGTTCATCACTATCTGCAGCAAATTTCAGATATCAGTTCATTAAGTCCACACGTACTGCGTCACACATTTGCTACACACTTGCTGGAAGCCGGTGCCGATTTAGAGGCGGTAAAGGAGTTACTTGGGCATGCCAGTCTTTCAACAACCCAAATCTACACGCATGTTACCATGGAAAAACTAAAGAAGATTTATGATCAGGCACACCCCCGCGCCTGAGATTTCCTTGATCATCCGTTCTGGCTTGTGTGACGATACGATTAAAAGGTGGACAAAGTCAATGAACCCAAAAGTAAAAAGGAGTTGACCTATGAGAATTTCAGTCACTGCCCGGCATTTTAAAGCGTCTGAACAATTGCGATCCTATGCTGAAAACGAAGCGAAGCGTTTGAAGAAGTTCTTTGACGGCATTGTTGATTGTGAAGTTGTTTTGACGAAGGAACGGGCTAATCGGGTCGCCAACATTTCGATTGGTGTCAATAATCACAAATTTGTGGCAACCGAATCATCCGAAAATTTTTATAAATCCATAGATTTAGCAGTCGACAATCTGGAACGCCAGCTGAAGCGGTTCAAGGAGAAAATTCGAACCAAAGCCTACCGGAGTAAAGAGCCTGAAGTGGTGGCTACGGAAATTGAAGGGGGGATAGAAGAAGAGATATAGGGGTAATTCGCAAAGGAGGGTTAAGCAAGAGCTTATCCCTCCTTGGTTTATGTCCGGGAAAACCATCCTTTAAAGGATGGTTTCTTATTTTGGGGGAAACATGAAAATTGTGCTTGATTTTTTTGCGGAATATATTATTTTTATGTGAATGCCTTCTTAAAGTACCGGGGACTTGCAGATTATAATGGATTTAAAACAACGGTAAATCGTAATAAAAGAGCAAAAAGTGACCAATCAAAAAAAATACATCACGGTTGAACAATTTTACAAGGAAAACGAAAAAGAGCTCAAATTAGAGGTTATTGTTAATGAAAGCGGGTTTAACCGGCGGATCACCGATACGGAGATTCACCGCCCCGGTTTGGCTCTGGCTGGTTTTGTAGAGGTATTTTCCTACAATCGAATACAGGTCCTGGGAAATACGGAAGTGACCTATCTTAAATCACTTCCGACAGAAGTGCGGCGCCACGATCTTCAACGCCTGCTTGAGTTTGACATTCCACTTATTGTTGTTACGAACCGCAATCCTGTGGATGCTGAGCTCATTAAGCAGTGCAAGCAAAAGACGATTCCGCTCCTGCGCTCGGAACTGGTTTCCACGGAATTTGTAAGATATGTTAATGAATATTTGTCGGATGTTTTTGCCCCCAAGGTGATTGTGCACGGCACGCTGATTGACGTTTACGGCATAGGGGTTCTTCTCACGGGGCGAAGCGGAATTGGCAAGAGCGAAGTGGCTCTCGATCTGGTGGAGCGCGGCCACCGGCTGGTTTCCGATGATGTTGTGGAAATTGTCCGCAAGGCCCGGGAAATCTTAATCGGACAGACGAACAGCCTGTTGCGTCATCATATTGAGCTGCGCGGTCTGGGTATTGTGGATGTACAAAGCATGTTCGGCATTCGGGCTATCCGTATTCAGAAACGAATTGAGATCGAAGTCCGGCTGGAAGATTGGGATAAGCAGGAGGATTACGAACGCCTGGGCCTGGAAGACAAATTTGTGGACATCCTTGGGGTGAATATTCCTCTTGTGCGATTGCCAATTTATCCCGGGAAAAATATTACCGTGATTGTTGAAACGATTGCACTCAATCAATTGCTAAAAATACACGGGATCAATCCGGCTAAAAAATTTAATGAGCTGCTGATGAAAAAAATTCAAGAAAAAAAAGAGCTGCATCAATATTTGAAAAATGATTACGAATAAGATGATGAGACAGGTTTTAAGATGATCTACGGTATCGTACTGACCCATGGAAATCTCGGGGAAGCCTTTGTCAAAACAGCGGAACGGATTATCGGTCCGGTAAAAGACCTGTCCAATCTTTCCAGTACGGGAATGTCTCCAAAAGATCTGAAGATGAATCTTGAAAAAATGGTGCATACTGACGATGAAAAGAATAGCGCCTGTCTTATTTTTGTCGGCTTAAAGGGGGGACACCCGTGGCATGTGGCGTGTCGGATTGCCCGTGAACGTCCGAACGTATCCGTTATTTCGGGTGTGAATTTGCCCATGCTATTGTCTTTTTTGGTTAAGCGGGAGAATCTTGCTTTGGGTGAACTTCTTCAACAGCTGGAAACGGATGCTCACAGAGGAATTGATATTTTTACGGGAGGCCGCTGATTATGCCATTTTCTCTGGTAAGAATAGATGACCGGCTTATTCATGGTCAGGTTGTTGTGGGCTGGGTTCATGCGATGCGGCCTGATCGAATTATTCTGTGCAACGACGAGGTTGCAACCAGCGACTGGGAGAAAGAGCTCTATTTGAACTCTTACACAGACACCGATGTTGAAATTGATATTTGGACAATGGACGAAACCCTGGCGTATCTTCGAAGTCCCGAATTCTTGAAAGAGAAAGTGATTTTATTGGTAGAATCGCCCAAGGATGCCTGGAATCTGGTCGAACGGGGGGCCCCCATTACGGAGATCAATGTGGGAGGGATGCATTACAAAGAAAATGCCAGGGAAATTACATCTTATGTTTTTGTTTCCCAGGACGACATAAACTATTTTAAACGGTTGCACGAAAAAGGAATCAAGATTGAGGCACGTGATGTGCCAAATGCAAAGTCACAGGATTTAATTGAACGGTTAGATAAAGTAGGTAAAAAATGAACATTAAAAGTCCTGAAGTAAAGGTCGGAGCCTTCGTGGTTCTGGGATTGTTTATCTTATTCTTCGGAATTATCTGGGCCAAAGGCTATAGCTTTTCGGCCAACAAGTACAAAATTGATATTCTTTTCAACAACGCATCGGGACTGGGCGAAGGTGATCCCGTTACAGTGAATGGTGTACGCAAAGGGAAAGTGGATCGCATTATTCTGATGAAAAACCAGGTGTTGGTTGAGGTGCTTCTGAACAAGGACGTCCAACTCTTTCAGGACGCCCGGGCCTCCATTGAAATGTTGGAATTAATGGGGGGAAAACGGGTCGAAATCAATCCGGGTTCGAAGCGTCCGCCGTTGGATTTAAAACATCTCAAATCGCCTCTCATCGGGAATTATACACCCTCTATCCCCGAGCTTATCGGAATGGCCGGACAAATGACACAGGAGACGCGGGAGATACTGAGTCTTTTGAAAACCTCCATTCAATCCACAATTGGTGACTCGGCGGCCCAGTATTCTTTTCGAAAAAGTGTGGAAAATATTGAAAAGGTTTCCAATGAACTCGCCCAACTTGTTCATAAAAATAAAAATCAGCTTCAAACATCCCTGGATTATCTGAATGCCAGTACAAAACAGCTCAATGACCTGGTTGTGGCACACAAAACGGATATCGATACCACGCTTACGCAATTCAAACAATTTTCAATAGAACTCAATCATTTCTCCAATTCCCTTCGCTCCATTACGCTTCAAATACAGAATAAAAAAGGCACCCTGGCGAAACTCATTTATGATGAAGATATGTACAACAAGTTTCAGCGGTCTGCCAGTAATCTGGATTCTTTGTCCACCAGCCTTCGGGAAAATCTTGGAAAATATTTGAAAGGCGCGAACTTTCAGCTGTTCAAGATATTCTGATTTTTTGCCATTCAGGGCCGGTATTTTTCCGTTGATGAATTTACTCCAAGATCACCAAATTCCACTTTTTCTCCAGTGAAAAAAGGCCTGCTTTTTTATTCCTAAATGGACACGGTGTAACGTCCCATTTAACAAGTATTGGGTAGAATCGGTCTGTTTCTGACCCTCCCTCCGGCCCCCTTCCTGAGATCAGGGAGCGGGAGTCAGGGGGTGGGTTCAAAAGGCCGGGTTCTATTTCCAAAAAGAGTGTCTTTTCCACGAAAAAGCCAATAGAGCCAAATAGATCAAAAAAATATTGCCTTCAATTGCAGAAATGATTATATTGAATCAGTTCAAATCAAGAAATTAAATATTTAAAATAAGCCCAATAACAGCTTAATAATAAAGGAATAATTGTTAATCTCCGAATAATTGGAACGGTCTAAAAAATGAAAGTCACCATTACCGATATTGCCAAACTGGCGGGTGTGTCCAAATCAACAGTCTCTGCTGTTTTGAATGACAATCCCCTGATCAAGGATGAAACGAAAATCCGCGTTCGGGAGGCCATGAAAAAATTGGATTACCGCCCAAATGAACTGGCACGGGCTTTGGCCCGAAAGCAAACGAAAACCATTGGTCTTATTATTAAAGAAATCGACAACCCCTACTTTGCGCGAATCACCAGCGGTGTGTACGATTCGGCCAACAAAGAGGGCTACAGCGTGCTGTTGGGAAGCTCGGAGCTAAAACCCCTGCAGGAACAGGAAACCCTGAATGTTTTGCTCTCGAAAAAGGTGGACGGTCTGATTATTTCAAGCCTTCGGGATAATGGAGATTTTACCCATTTGCTGGACCTCAGACGCCGCAATGTGCCGTTTGTGTTGCTGGATAATTTTGAAATGTTCCAGGCCAACATTGTGGATGTCAACAATGTTGAATCGGGGATGAAGGCCGTTCAGTATCTGATTCAAAAAGGGCATCGGAAGATTGCTTATCTGGCGGGACCGGATTATTCTGTTCACTCGTATCAGCGACTGGAGGGTTACAAACTGGCCCATTTAAGCCATAATATTCCGCTGGATGATGCCCTGATTTTTCAGGCGGGTTCGTATCTGGAAAACGGAATGGAAGTGGGTGAACACATTGCCCGCATGTCCCCCCAAACGCGTCCGACGGCTTTGTACTGTTTTAACGATCTGGTAGCTATCGGCAGCATTTATGCCTTGCGACAGGCGGGTTTGCGCATTCCGGATGACATGGCTGTTGTGGGGAATGACGACACCCCTCTGGCACAGGCGACATTTCCCCCTCTGACCACAGTGCATATCCCGATCTACGAAATTGGCCGGCAGGCCACGGAACTCTTGTTTGCGCAGGTCAGACAAAAGGAAAATCCGCTAAATAAGAAAATTATTCTGGAGGCGCACCTGGTGGAGCGGAAATCGGCCTAATAATTAGGGATTGGTTTCAGGGGAAGATTATTTTCACACATACGAATAAAAGGAGAAGGTAAGATGGATATTCGTCTCGATGGAAAGAAGGCTCTGGTCACCGGGGCCAGTACAGGGATTGGCCGGGCAATTGCCCTGAAATTTGCTGAATCCGGTGCAGATGTGGTGCTTCATTATCATCGTTCCAGAGAAAAGGCGGAAGAATCTGTGAGTGCCATTCGGAAACTGGGAAGAAAATCACTTGCCCTTCAAGCAGATTTTAGCAAGACAGAAGACATTACGCATGTGATTGAGCAAACGGCCGCGTTTTTCGACGGAGAGGTAGACATTCTGGTGAATAATGCCGGAACCCTCCTTCAAAGAACGCCTTTTGCAGAGGCCTCCGAAGACTATTGGGACCGCCTGATGGCGATCAATCTGAAGTCGGTTTTTATGTGCAGCCAGAAAATACTGCCGTACATGAAGGAAGGCAGCCGGATTATCAATATTTCTTCGGTGGCGGCCCGTACGGGCGGCGGCCCCGGATCGGTTTTGTACGCCGCTGCCAAGGGAGGGGTGAGCACACTCACGATGGGGATGGCCAAGGAATTTATTCAGCGGGGAATCTGGGTGAATGCCATCGCCCCGGGTGTGATTGACACACCTTTCCACGAAAGATTTACGCCCCCGGACGTGCGGCAAAAATTTTTGCAGAGTATTCCCCTCGGCCGCGAGGGTACGGCAGATGAAATTGCTTCGGTGGCGGTTTTTTTGGCCTCCCGATATTCGGATTATCTGGTAGGCGCCATCCTGGATGTGAACGGCGGAATGTGGGTCGGGTAAAATGAGGTCGATCCGAATAACCTGTGCGGCTCTTTTTTCAACGCGAAGGGAGCGGAGCGGAGGTGAATTCGAAAGATGAAAATTGAACAGTTGTTCTGATTGTAAGCATTAAAGTGAACTCAATCGCCAAAAGAATCCATTTTAAATCCTGTGAATCCTGTCAAAAATAGGGATAATAATTTAAAGGAGATGCCATGTCATCACAAAAGGATCAGTTCATGCCCCGTTTTCTCGGAAAAGTTCATCATCCGGCGCTTGGTATTCGGATTCCCGAAATGGTTTTGCCGGGAATCTTTGCCTCGCTGAAGAAGCACCAAACAGCCGCCACGCTCATGTTGTCTTTTGGGCGTGAAACGGCGCCTCAGGCGGTGATCGATGCCCCCCCGGGCCAGTATGAAATGACATTGGGTCACACAGGGACATCCATTCGAAACTATCAGAACGAAGCGATGAAAGGCGCCCGGAAATACGGCATTCCCATCGAAATTGAGGCCGATCATCTGATTGTGATTGGCTCCTCGGCCAGCGCTGTTAAGCGAATTGCCGGTGTTCACGTTTCGGAGCACCTGAGCACGGAACAGCTGGAAAAATCCCTTGCCTACAATTTTTCGGCCGTGGATGAAGCCATCGAACACGGACATGTGGATGTCTTTACAACGGACACCTCCGATTTATTCTGGTTGGACGCCGACACGTTGAGCGACGAAGAGCTGACCCGCGCGTTTTCCGAAAAATTTTCCCCGGAGAAACAATCGTATTATTTACAAACATTTGCGAATAAAAACCCCTCGTTCCGTACGTCCGCGGGGAAGGAATTCTCCATTCAATTAACGGAAGCGGACGTCAAACGCCTGGCGCTTAAATTTCACGACAGCATTGAGGTGAATCAGAGAATCTACGAATACATCCAATCCCATATTCAAAATCCCTTTGGGTTTGAAATTTCGATGGATGAAACGGCCGACAAAACCGGTGTGAAGGAGCTTTATTTTTATCTCAAAGAATGGACAAACCGGGGGCTGCCGGTGGATTTTGTAGCCCCGAATATCGGGTTCAAAAAGCGTGCGGATTATGACGGGGACCTGTCCGAGCTGGAAAATCTGACGGCCGAACACGCAGCCGTGGCCCGTTCGTTTGACGGTGCCCTGCTATCCATTCATTCCGGCAGTGGAACTACCCCGTATTCAGGCAAAGGTGCCGGAACGTATGAAGCGCTTCTGCAGGCAACGGGCAATCAATTAAAATACAAAATTTCGGGGGTGTATTACGAGTTGTTCATGGAATTGCTGGCCGCCTTTCCAAAGGACACGGCCGAACGCAATCTTTTTGAACAGATTTTTTCCGCCGTGCAAAAATATCTGGAAAATGAAATTGAAATCAACGGCCTCCTGGCCACGGATCTGCTTAAAAAACAATTGGAAGATTATCATCTGGCCGTTCAGAAAAATTCGGAAAGCGCATTGGACCCCCGGGCGGATTTTTTCCGATTCCATTCCTATCTGGCGATGAATTTCAGGAATTCCAGAGGTGTCCGCATTTTTCGCAATAAGCTGACGACCCTTTACCAGTTTTCAAAGGTTTACCGCGAAAGAGTGGATACGGAAGTGGAAAGGCTAACGGACCGGCTTATTGAGGGGCTGAAATTTGAAAATAATCTGGGAGAATAGAAAAAATAGCCCACAAAAATTTACACAAAATTGTTTTCGGGAGATGAATATGAGCTTTGTAGAAGACATGTTTGGTTTGAAGGGGAAGGTTGCGGTCGTCATCGGCGGCGGCGGCGTGCTGGCAGGAGCGATGGCAGACGGACTGGCACAGGCAGGAGCGGATGTGGCGATTCTGGATATCAATTTGGACAAGGCCCAGGCCCGCGCAAACGAGCTCGAATCGCACGGGGTTCGGTCGCTGGCACTCCGGGTGGACGCCACGTCGAAGGAGGAAATCCAATCCGCGAATGAGGCCATTCTCAAGCAGCTGGGACGGGTGGACATCGTCATAAACGCCCCGGGCATCAATTCCGGGACACCCTTTTTGGAAATCACGGAAGAGGAATGGACGCGGATTCTAAACGTCAATCTTAAAAGCATTTTTTTCTCCTGTCAGGTTTTCATTAAAACAATGATGGATCAGGGAGAGGGCGGAAGTATCATCAATATTTCCTCGGCATCGTCGGGGCCGCCGCTGTCGAAAGTGTTCACGTATTCCGTGACAAAAGCGGGCATCAACAATCTGACCCAAAATTTGGCCCGGGAGTATGCCCAACACCGCGTGCGCGTGAACGCCATTGCACCCGGATTTTTCCCGGCGGAACAAAACCGGAAGCTGTTAACAAAAGAGCGCATTGCCGATATTTTTCGGCACACCCCCATGGGACGGTTTGGCGAGGCGGAGGAACTGGTGGGCGCCGTAGTCTGGCTGGCTTCCGAAAAGGCGTCCAGCTTTGTTACGGGCGCAATTATTCGGGTAGACGGGGGGTTTACGGCCATGACCATTTAGTTTTTTATGTTTTTGTATTTGAGTGGCTTTAAGTGCGCAGGACTAAAGTAAAGGATTGATTAAAAATGAAAAAATATGCAATTGGAATGGTGGGTCTGGGAGTGATGGGAAGAAATCTGGCGCTGAACATGGAATCGAAGGGATTCCCGGTGGCGGGATTTGATGTGGATCCCGGAAAGCGAAACGAGGTGCGTGAGATTTTTTCCGCTACCGACAACACCGTTGTGGAATCGCTGCCGGCGTTAATCGATTCTCTGGAATCGCCGCATGTCGTAATGATGATGGTTCCGGCCGGAAAACCGGTGGATGATGTAATTGCGATTATTAAGCCGCATTTAAAAAAGGGAGATATTCTAATTGACGGCGGCAACTCCTTTTTTAAAGACACCGAGCGGCGGAACAAGGCCTTGGAGGCCGAGGGATTCCAGTTCATCGGAACGGGCGTCAGCGGCGGAGAATCCGGGGCGCTGCACGGTCCCAGCCTGATGCCCGGAGGGCAGGAAAGTGCCTACCGGCGGGTGGAGTCCATTTTTACGGCCATTGCGGCTAAGACGGAGGACGGCCCGTGCTGCACGTACATCGGTCCGAGAGGGGCCGGCCATTTCGTAAAAATGGTTCACAACGGCATTGAATACGGGGATATGCAGCTGATTTCCGAAGCCTATTTTTTGCTGAAATCCATTCTCGATTTGGGAGCCGATTCCCTGGGAGAAATTTTTGAAGAATGGAATCAAGGGGTTCTCAATTCCTATCTCATCGACATTACGGCCAAAATTTTCCGAAAAATTGATCCGGAAACCGGCAAGCCGATGGTGGATGTGATTCTGGACAAAGCCGGGCAAAAGGGGACAGGGAAATGGACCTCCCAAAATGCACTGGACGTGGGGGTAGCCATTCCCACCATCAATTCCGCTGTGGAAGCCAGAATTCTCTCGGCTTTCAAGGATGAGCGTGTCGCTGCGTCCAAAATCCTTCACGGACCCAATATCCGCTTCGAAGATCGGGGAGATGTGTTGATTGCCGCGGCTCACGATGCCCTTTACGCTTCAAAAATTACCTCCTACGCCCAGGGCCTGTCGCTGCTTCGCTGGGCATCCAGAGAGTACGACTACGGGCTGAATCTCGCCGAAATTGCCCGAATCTGGAAGGGAGGCTGCATTATTCGGGCACGATTACTGGATGACATCAAACAGGCGTTTCTGCAGAATCCGGATTTACCGAATCTGATGATTCATCCGAAATTTGCGGAAAGTCTGCAAACTCTTCAGGAAAACTGGCGGTACACGGTTGCCACGGCCGTTCATTTTGGCGTGCCCATGCTGGCCACCGGTGCCTCGCTGGCTTATTTCGACAGCTACCGGAGTGCGCGCCTGCCGGCCAACCTGCTCCAGGCCCAGCGGGACTTTTTCGGTGCTCACACATACCAGCGAGTGGACAAACCGGGAACCTTTCACACGCACTGGGAGGAGTGACGATTCATCTGGAAAGGATTGCAGACTTCAAATGAAACTTGTGGCAGACGAAAATATCCCCTTCGTGCGAGAGGTCTTCTCCGAATTTGGAATGATTGTGACGGCCCCGGGGCGTGAAATCTCACCGGTTCTGGTGCGGGATGCGGATATGTTGCTTGTTCGATCGGTTACAAAAGTGGATCGGGAGTTGCTGCGGGGCAGCCGTGTCCGATTCGTGGCCAGTGCCACCATTGGAACCGATCATGTGGATGAGGCCTATCTTCGGGAACAGGGAATCGGTTTTGCCAATGCCCCGGGGAGCAACGCCAATTCGGTCGCCGAATATGTTTTTGCGGCGCTGTTTGATGTGGCCGTTCAGCGGGGCTGGAGACTCTCCGGGAAAACACTGGGTGTTGTGGGTGTGGGGCATATCGGCAGTAAAGTAGCTGCGCGGGCAAAATCCCTCGGGATGACCGTTCTTGAAAATGATCCGCCGCTGGCACGCCAATCCGGCGATCTGCGGTTTCTTCCGTTAAACGAGGTGTTGAACA
>JAADHR010000020.1 GCA_013151735.1 Calditrichota bacterium
ATCTTTGCTTATTCACAGGATACTTTTAAAAGAAACAGATGACACACCCCGTCCCCGCCTGAGGCGGTGCCATCCCTCTCAAGAGGGGACTTGTTGGAAGGCGGGTGAGTTAGAGAATGTTCGAGGAGATTACAAAACTCAATTTGCTTTATAAGCAAAAGGAGATTGTTTTTGCATGGAGTTTTGGAATCCTGACGTCCCCTCTATCAAGAGGGGATTTAGGGGTGTGTTCTTTTAATCTTTTCATATTCACAGGATACTTTTGAAAGAAAAGATGACGTACCCCTTTCTGTGTTTTGGAATCTTAGCAGCACCACTCAATCAATGGCTGGATCAGACATGAAAAAATACCCTGCAATTGCGTTAATCGAATTTTCAAGTATTGCCAATGGAATTCTGTCCGGCGATGCAATGGTCAAAAAGGCCCCGATCACCATGTTGAAATCCGGGACGGTTTCACGGGGGAATTACCTGATTCTGATTGGCGGCAGTGTAGCCTCTGTGGAGGAGGCCTTTGCCGAAGGTCTTACCACCGGGGACAAATTTGTTGTGGACAAGGTGATCCTGCCGGATGTCCACCCTCAGGTTCACGATGCCATTCTGGGGAACAAAAATTCCTGCGAAAAAGATGCCATCGGCGTGATCGAAACCACAACGGTTGCCACCACCATTCGTGCGGCCGATGCCGGCATCAAGGGAGCGTCCGTCAGTATTCTGGAGATGCGACTGGCTGACGGAATGGGAGGGAAGTCCTTTACGATTTTTTCGGGTGCCGTGGAAGATGTGGAATCGGCCCTCGAAATTGCCCGAAATTCGGTTGAAAAACCGGAATTCTGGTTGAACAGTACGCTTATTCCCCGATTGGATCCGGAAATGGTACGACAAATTGAAGCCACCACCCGCTTTTCGGTGGGACGTCCGCAAATTCTTGAAAATGGGGAGATCTAAAATGCTTCTGGGAAAAGTAATCGGAACCGTAACACCGAGTGCCGTTTACGAGGGACTCACCGGGGTTCCCATGCTTCTGATTCAACCCCTGGACAAGCACCGCAAGCCGGCGGGCTCGCCGCTGGTTGCCGCAGATTCCACACGAATGGCCGGTCCGGGTGAATTGATTTTGTACGAGGGAGGACGCGAAGCGGCTCTGGCGTTGGACCCCTGGTTTGTACCGGTAGATCACGCAGTCATTGGCATTGTGGATGATGTTCATCTCTTGACTCCGGAGGAGCCATGATTCTGGGAAGGGTTGCAGGTGCGGTATATGCCACTATTCAGCACCCGTTTTACGACAATCGGCGGCTGCTGGTAGTGGATGTGTTGGATGCCCGGGGACATCTTACGGGAGATTACCTGATTGCCGTGGATTCCGTGGACGCCGGCAGCGGCGAGACCGTTCTGGTTGTAAATGAGGGGAATTCGGCCCGCCAGATTGTGGACGACGCTACGGCCCCCATTCGGTCCATTATTGTCGGCGTGGTGGATCGGGTGGATTAGACCGGGGTGACAGATTTTAATTGAACATGTGAGAATAAAACAGGGAGTTTCATGTTAACGGATTGGGAAATTCGCCGCAGCATTGTGGCTTATGGGAAGCGCGTTCACGACGCGGGATTAGTGGCCGCCAACGATGGCAATATTTCTGTACGCGTTATGGGCGACCGAGTTATGATCACACCCAGCGGCAGCGCTCTGGGAAACTTGGATGTGGAGAATATGGTGTATGTCGATTTGTCGGGTCAGATTTTATCCGGGCGTATGAAGCCCTCTTCGGAAATGCCCATGCATCTTGCCATTTACCGGAAGCGGCCGGACGTGTCTGCTATTATTCATACGCACCCGCCGGTCTCAACGGCTTTCTCGGTGGCCCGAATTTCTCTTTCGGAACCCGTTTTACCCGAAGTGATTCTCGGATTTGGTGAGATTCCCGTCGCTCCATACGCGACCCCCGGTACGCCCGAAGGCGGGCAGATTTTGGACGCGATCATTGAGACCCACGATGTCGTTATCCTGGACCACCACGGAGCCATTGCCGTTGGCGCAACATTGGAAGAAGCCTTTCAGAAAATGGAAAGGCTGGAGCACACGGCAAAAACCCTGCTGGCGGCCCACCAGTTAGGCGGCGTTTCGGTTCTTCCTGACGAAGAAGTGGAAAAATTAAAACTGCTGCGGCGGAAGCAATTGGGTTACGACTAATAATTAGGTATGAAACGATGTCCAAAAACTTTTGTGTGATGATTGGGGATATTGTTCGTTCAAAGTCCATTGAAGATCGGGAAGCGGCTCAGGAAAAGCTGAAATTGGCCATGAAACGGGTCAATGCGGATTTTGCTTCTGAATTTTGGGCACCTTTTGTGATTACGCGTGGGGATGAAATCGCCGCCGTTCTTATTTCGTTTGTGCACGTGAATGATATAATGAATGAATTGCAGCGGAATTTTTTCCCCTTTCGCTTGCGGTTTGGGATTGCCCAGGGCGAATTGACGACTGCATTGGAATCTCATTTGGCCACGGAGATTGATGGACCTGCATTTTATTCTGCATCTGCTATGATCGATAAAGCTCGCGAAAAAAATCATTTGGCTTATTTCCAATTGGGTAATGATGTATTAGATCGAGCTGTTTCCAGTCTGAAAAATGCCATTGGGCTGTTACAATCGGACTGGACATTGCGCCAGACAGAAGTGTTTTACAGATTTGTTGAGCTTAGAAATCAATATGATGTGGCACGCATCTTACAAATTAAACAACCCACAGTCAAAAAAACCTTGAGCTCAATTCACTCCAAAGAAATATTGAGTTTTGAAGAAGACATAAATTATTTGCTCCAGAATTACGATCAGGTATGCATATAAATGATAGCCTATAAAGGCTATTAATAGTAAAAGATAGCCATAAAAGGCTATTAATTCCACGTATCGGGATTTGAAGAAATGTTTCATTTTGTCTGGTATATTACGGGGGCTATTCTTGTAGCGGCCTACTTTTTTGCGTTTATGTTTGGAAGCATTCTCGTAAAATTTGTTGTAAAAAAGTGAGTCCCGTTCGCACCTCAAAAATTAGACCCATTGTCTGGAATGTGGGCACTATGATTGGTTTGTGCGAAACGTTCATTGTGATTACATTTATTCTTTTTAATCAATTTTCCGCTTTGGCTCTGGTTGTTGCCGCAAAATCTTTGGTTCGAATGAAAAAGATGGAGGAGCAGCCCGAATACTATCTTCTGGGGACATTTCTGAATATTAGCTTTTCAATCCTAATTGGAAGTCTCCTTAAAATCTTTTTATTTGGTTAACCTTTTTTTGCGATTGATGTGCGAATAGTAAGACAGTACAAAAGAATCTTTTCCCCGTTTTGTCATTCCCACCCTTTTTCCTTGAGAAGTTGCCTTAAATTTTATATATTTTGAGGAATCACCTACGGAATGTCGAGGTTGTCTGAAAAAGCGGCGGTCTTTGAGACTCGAAAACGCAAAGAGAAAAAAATCATTTCTCCGTGGTTCTTTTTTTTCAATCTTTGCTTCTTTGTGTTGCTCTTCTTTTTAGAGTACACCGAGTTTCACGGAGGAGCACGGAATACTACAGAGATCATTCCACCTGGATTCGGAGATATGTTTAAAGGCGGGTCTTAACGGAAAGGATGTTTATGAGTAAGAAAATGCGAAGTTTAGTAATTGTTCTGTTTATTCTTGAAATTTTTGGCGGGTGTTCTCGATTTTCCACAGTGGTCCCCCGGGACATTACCGGAGTGGTTGAACGCGTCCAAAAAAGGTTTGCCCCTGATAAGAGATTATCCGTGTTCGATATTCGCCTTGAGAAAAAGGGCGATCAGCTCATTGTTACGGGTGAAGTGAACGACTCCCGGCTCTGGCATGTTTTAAAAGATTCCATTCAAGCCCATGCAAAAAATCTGGATCTCGTTTTTAATGTAGTACCCCTTCCTGAAAAGGCACTGGGTGACTCCACATTTGCTGTTGTGGACGTAAGCACCGCTCATCTTCGCAGACAGCCCAAACATGCCGCGGAACTGTTGTCCCAGGCTGTTCTGGGTTCTGTGGTCAGATTACTGAAAAAGAGAGGGGGCTGGTACTTCGTGCAAATGGACGACCGCTATCTGGGCTGGATGTCAAAAACCTCGTTTTGGCGAACGGATTCCGCCGGGGTTTCCCGTTGGAAAGCAGGGAATCACGTCATTGTCAAATCGCCGTGGGGTTGGATCAAAAAACGGCCGACTCGGACCTCAACGAATCTGTCGGATGTGGTGGCGGGCTGTATTCTCCCGCTGCAGGGGAAAACAGGGCCTTGGTACAAAATTTCTCTTCCCGGAGGCAAAACGGGATTTTTGGCGGCCTCTTTAGCAGAACCCGTGGGGCGGTGGCTTCGGGAACGTCCGACGCCTGCGTCGCTGGCGGCCACAGGAAAGCAGTTTTTGGGATTACCCTATCTGTGGGGTGGGACATCTTCCAAGGGATTTGACTGCTCCGGTTTTGTCCAGACTGTTTTCAAACTGAATCATATTCGGCTGCCGCGGGATGCCAACCAGATGGCGCTTGAGGGAGAAAAAATTGATCCCGGAGAAAATTTTCAAAATCTTAAGCCGGGGGATTTGCTCTTTTTTGGTGCCAAACCCGATAAAATTACCCACGTGGCGCTGTCTGTTGGAAAGGGCAAATTCTACCACGCTGACGGCTACGTGCACGAGAACAGCCTGGTTCAGGGAGATTCTCTTTTTAATGCCTACCGTTTTCGAACCTTCCGGATGGCCAGGCGAATTCTGAAGGGAACTGTCCCGGTTGGTAACGAAGGCCGTTGAATTCGGATCAGTTAAAAAAATAGAGTTGTATACAAGCAGCCAAGTATTTCGTGAAACCAAAAAAATTAGGATTCTACTGGAATTTTTATGGGAATTATTTTAGCAGAACCTACTAAAAGAAATCTTAAAATCGGTAGAATCCGTCCATTTCTTACCCTCCCTCCGGCCCCCTCCCTGATCTCCGGGAGGGGGAGTCAGGGGGTGGGTTCAAAAGGCCGGGTTCTATTTTCAAAAAGAGTGTCTTTTCCAAAAAAATTTTAGTAAAACCAAAAAATTATTCGTGATAAGATGTCTTCGTGGTAAAGAATTTATGACTCATGCAGGTAAAAAAGATCGGTGATCAAACAAACTTTTAAGGGAGAAAAAATGACGAGAAAAGATTTTTTTAAAATGCTGGGGGTACTGGGAATTTCTTCGGCGGCCATGCCGGTTGCATCTTTCGCAAAATCAGGCAGTAAAAAAATGCCGTCCGGCAAAGGAACGGGCCGTTTAACCTGGGAGAAAAAACGGTTGAATCTGAAACATCCGTGGACGCTTTCGCGAAATACAAGCCTCTTCAAAGAAAATGTTTTTGTGCATTATGAAAAAGACGGCATTACGGGAATCGGTGAAGCCGCCCCGAATGTGCGTTACGACGAAAGCTGGGAAACGACCTTTAAACTGCTCGAAAAGGCCAGACCTCTTGTGGAAGCGGCCGATCCCTGGAAATATGTGGATCTGGGGTACAAAATCCTTTCGCTGGAACACAAACAAAATGCGGGAAAGGCCAGCGTGGACATTGCCTTGATGGACTGGATCGGAAAAGCGCTGAATGTTCCGCTTTACAAACTGTGGGGACTGGATCCCTCGAAAACGCCGATTACGACCTTTTCCATCGGCATTGACACACCCGAAATGATTAAGAAAAAAGTCCGGGAAGCGGCTCCGTACCCCATCTTAAAAATCAAGGTTGGAAAACCCAACGATGAAGAAATCATAAAAGCGGTTCGCAGCGTGACGGACAAACCGCTGCGCGTGGACGCCAATGAGGGCTGGAAAACCAAAGAAGAAGCCCTGAAAAAAATCCTCTGGCTGGAAAAACAGGGGGTTCAGGTCGTGGAACAGCCGATGCCCGCCGGACGACTTGAAGATATGATCTGGCTGCGGAAGCGCGTGCATGTGCCTCTGATGGCCGACGAAAGCGTAAAAACCGCATCCGACATTCCGAAATTGGCAGCGGGATTTGACGCCATCAACATCAAGCTGATGAAATCCGGCGGCATTCAGGAGGCCATGCGGATGATCTGGCTGGCGAAATCCCTCGGAATGAAAATTATGCTGGGCTGCATGATCGAAAGCTCGGTAGGCATCACGGCCGCGGCCCATCTGTCGCCGCTGGTGGATTATGCCGATCTGGATGGAAACCTGTTGATTTCCAACGATCCCTATGTGGGAGTGAAAGTGGTGCATGGTAAACTCATTCTTCCCGACGGTCCCGGGTTGGGCGTAAAGCCGAGGAAGCTGTAAATGGGATTTGATCTGCTGATTTTTGATCTGGACGGAACCCTTGTGGATACCGCCAGGGATGTTCATTTCTGCGTTAATAAAGCCCGGGCGGATTTCAACCTTCCCCCGCTCACGCTGGAAGAAGCGAGAAAGTCCATTGGCCCCGGGCCCAATACCTTTGTCGACCTGGTTTTGCCTCCTGATCAAAAACATCGGTTGGATGAATTTATTAAAAAATTTCGTGCCTGTTACATCGATCACCTAACCGACCATTCCAGGCCGTACCCGGGCGTTGTGGAGCTTCTTCATCACCTGCAAATGCGGCAGATTCCACTTGTGGTGGCGACCAATAAACCGAGGCGTTACACGGAGAAGCTGCTGCGGGATCTCGATTTGCGAAAATTTTTTTCGGGAATTTTTACCCCGGATGATGTAACCAGTCGAAAGCCTGATCCCGAAATGATTGTAAAAATTCTCGAAGAAATGAGGACCCGGGCCGGGGACGCCCTTCTCATTGGGGACACCGACAACGATATTCTTGCCGGCAAAGGGGCCGGGGTTTGGACGTGCGCGGTAACGTATGGCTACGGGCCCGAAGAAGTGCTTCAAAACCTTGAACCCGATTTTGTGATTGATCAGCCGAAGGAAATTTTGGAAATTCTTTCCACGAAAAAACAGGCTTTTGTTCATTAGACAAACCGGAGGAACAGATGAAGCTCGAAAATATTCTTTATGAGGTGGAAAACGGGGTAGCGGTTGTTACCTTTAACCGTCCCAATGTGCTGAATGCCCTGAACAATCAAACCGTCGAAGAATTGGCCGAAATTGTTGCCGATCTTGAAAATAATGAAGATGTAAAAGGGGTCATCATTACGGGCGCCGGAGAAAAAGCCTTTGTAGCCGGGGCGGACATTCACGAACTTTCTGCGATGGATGCCCTTCAGGGAAAGGCGTTTGCCCGTAAGGGACAGCGCGTGTATCTGGCTCTTGAAAACCTTACCAAGCCTGTCATTGCAGCGGTGAACGGTTACGCTCTGGGCGGCGGCTGTGAACTGGCCATGGCCTGCCACATTCGGATTGCTTCGGAAAATGCCGTATTCGGCCAGCCGGAGGTTAATCTGGGAATCATTCCCGGGTACGGCGGAACGCAGCGGCTGCCGCGCCTGATTGGCAAGGGGCCCGCGCTGGAAATCATCCTCTCCGGGAAAATGGTTTCGGCCCAGGAAGCCTTTCGCCTGGGACTGGTTAACCGGGTCGTTCCGGCCGATCAGTTAATGGAAGAAGCGAGAAAATTAGTGGCAACCATTTTATCCCGCGGACC